>CAMCYZ010000080.1 GCA_945885545.1 Spirosoma fluviale | reverse complement strand
CTTCCATATTTTTTGTATTCAGTGCTAAAAGTACAAAAAAAAGAGGATAGAGCCTTAATTATGGCTGATTCGCGGCTAAAGTAATTTATTAAATCTTAATTTGTGATACAATGTCGTTTACTTAAGCTCAATTTTAAGTCCCTCTCCTGTGGAGAGGGATTGAGGGTGAGGTTTTAGAGTAAATAAATACCTTAAGTAAACGACTTTAATTTGTGATAGCAAGAAGGTTGCAAAATGGTAGATTTTAAAAAAATGGTCAAAGTATGAAGCCGTTTCTTGAAAAAATAAAATGTCACCCATACTAGGATTATAATGTTTCGGATTATGTTATTACCAAAATAACGCCTCTCTGACGCTTATAAGTTGTGTAAATAAACGATTTCAAAAAACAATAACACCTCAAAACAAAAACCTATCGGGCTGAAATTATGGTAAAATACAGAAATTGAAGACAAAGAAACTGAAAACGAAGATTCTCAATATAGCTAAAACTTTAACTTAGTACTCTATTTATCAGAAAATTAGACTACTATTTAAACAATATAATTAAAGCACCCAAAAATGTTATAGCCATCACGAGCTTTCGAAAATGAGCATCGTTAACTTTGCCTACAAGTTTGAGGCCTACGTAAAAACCTATCATCAAGGCTGGTAAAACGATGAGGTCGAGCATTAGCGTTTGTGTGTTGATGTTGTCCCAAAAAATAATTTGAAAAGGCAATTTGAAAAAATTGATAACCAAAAAAATCCAAGCTGCCGTGCCGATAAAGGTGTTTTTATCTAACTTCAGGGCCAAAAAGTAAATATTAGAAATGGCACCTGCCAAATTGCCCATCATGGTCACGAAACCTGCCAAAAGGCCCATTCCTGTACTAAACCAGACTTTATTAGGAAAACTTGTATTCTTTGACCTTTCAGAATACACCATTATGACGACCGTCAGAACGATGATAACGGATATCACTCTTTTAAAAAGTTGCTCGTCGATTCCTTTCCCAAACCACACACCACATAAAACACCGACAATCATGGCGGGTATGAGTTTCCAAAAATATTTCCATTCTACATGTCTTTTATAAATTATAACAGCCAAGATGTCAGCAAAACATAAAAGCGGTAAAATAACGCCCGTAGAAGCCTTGCCACCAAAAACAACGGCCATCAAAAGCACATTGAGTACATCCAGACCCTTGATGCCAGCTTTAGAAAAGCCGATAATAAAGGCCGCCAATATCATAAAAACCCATTGTAAAATAGAAAATTCTAGATTCATAGTTAAGGGTTAAAAAAATAGCCACTCAAAACTGAGCGGCTATTTGTATTATTTTCTTCGTAAATTATTTTTTTCTAACCGAAACCGCAATTCTACGGTTTTGGGCTCTTCCTTCCTCTGTATCATTTGAAGCGGCAGGATGCTGGTCTCCATATCCTTCAGATTCCAGTCTTGCTGCATCAGTACCCAAGGCTACCAAAGCAGCCTTAACCGCTGCGGCTCTTTTAGATGATAATTCCAAATTAGATGCTGCTGCACCTACATTGTCCGTATATCCACCCAATTTTATAGCTACAGCTGGAAATGCCTTCATGATTTCAGAGATGTTATTTACTTCTAAAAGTGAAGTTGAATCCAATTTATCGCTACCAGTTGAGAAATTCAAATTTACAAAATTAAACCAGTTTTCTTTTCCGGCCAAAGAGTCCGAGCTTTCGATAAACTTGATCATTTGATCTTCAATACCACCTTGTGCAAATGATAAACTTACACCAGTAGAAAGTTCTTTTGACAAAGTTTCAGTTGCTACTACTTCAGTAGTTACTTCACTCGCTACTGCCATGTTTTTCTGAACAGCGATATAAGGGGCAATAACCAAAGAAACGATGGACATCAATTTGATCAAAATGTTCATTGAAGGACCTGAAGTGTCTTTAAAAGGATCACCCACTGTATCACCCGTAACGGCTGCTTTGTGTGGCTCAGAACCTTTTTTGTATGTTTTTCCGTCAATCAATACACCTTTCTCGAAAGATTTTTTAGCGTTGTCCCAAGCTCCACCTGCGTTTGATTGGAAAATTCCCATTAAAACACCTGAAACCGTAACACCAGCCAACAAACCTCCAAGAATCTCGGCCGAACTTGTAGTTTCGAAAACTCCTTTGAAACCAAAACCTACCAAAACAGGCACCAAAAGAGCAATAGCTCCAGGCAATATCATTTGTTTGATAGAAGCTTTTGTAGAAATCTCCACACATTTTTCGTACTCAGGCTGAGCTTTATATTCCATAATTCCAGGAATTTCTCTGAACTGACGACGAACTTCGTTCACCATTTCCATGGCAGCTTTTCCTACCGCAGAGATACACAATGCACTGAAAATAAATGGAATCATACCACCTACAAACAAACCTGCCAAAACTGGAGCTTTATAGATATCGATAGCAGAAATACCAGAAATACCCACAAATGCAGCAAACAAGGCCAATGAAGTAAGAGCGGCCGAAGCAATCGCAAATCCTTTACCAGTAGCTGCGGTAGTGTTACCTACTGCATCCAAATTGTCCGTTCTTTCACGAACTTCAGGAGGTAACTGAGACATTTCAGCAATACCACCAGCGTTGTCAGCAATCGGCCCAAAAGCGTCAATAGCCAACTGCATAGCCGTAGTAGCCATCATACCCGCCGCGGCAATAGAAACACCATAAATTCCAGCAAATGCATAAGAGAAGATGATACCCGCAGCTAAAACCAATATTGGCAATACAGTAGATTCCATACCTACTGCCAAACCACCAATGATGTTTGTAGCATGGCCAGTTCCTGATTTTTCGATAATCGAATTAACAGGCCTTTTGCCCATTGCTGTATAATATTCTGTAATGATAGACATCAAAGTACCTACTACCAAACCAACTACAATGGCATAGAATACGTCCATTGAAGTGAACTCAAATCCTCTAAGATTAAGCGTTTCAGGTAAAATTTCTTTCACTAAGAAATAAGAAGCTACCAAAGTAATAATGATGGACATCCAGTTTCCTAGGTTCAAAGCTGCTTGTACTGAATCTGTTTCGTTTTTGACTCTTACAAAAAACGTACTAACCATTGAAGCCAACAAACCTACACCCGCAATGAGCATGGGCAACAATACGGGTGAAAAACCACCGTAGTTGTCTGTAACGCTAATCTCTTGTCCCAAAACCATAGTAGCCAAAATCGTAGCTACGTAAGACCCGAACAAGTCAGCTCCCATACCTGCTACGTCGCCTACGTTATCACCAACGTTGTCGGCAATAGTTGCAGGATTTCTAACGTCGTCTTCAGGAATACCTGCTTCTACTTTACCTACTAAGTCAGCACCTACGTCAGCGGCTTTGGTATAGATACCACCACCCACACGAGCAAACAAAGCAATAGACTCAGCACCCAAAGAGAAACCAGCCAAAACTTCGATAGCTTGTCTCATCCCTTCAGATGTTAATCCTTGGCCTTGAGCGAAAATATTATAAAATGCTATAAACAAACCACCTAAACCCAAAATAGCCAAACCAGCAACGCCCATACCCATAACGGCACCACCAGTAAACGAAACATTAAGGGCTTTGGCCAATGAAGTACGAGCAGCGTGAGCTGTTCTTACGTTGGCTTTTGTAGCCACTTTCATACCTACATATCCTGCAAAAGCAGAAAAAATAGCTCCTATCAAAAATGCTACGGCAATTATTGGAGAAGAATGTATTGGATTTTCTGGAGTGCCTTCGTCCATACCCAACCAAGCCAAAACTATGGCAGTAGGAATGGCAAACATGGCTAAAACTTTCCACTCAGCCTTTAGGAATGCGATGGCACCATCTGCAATGTAACCAGACAGTCTCTGCATGTTCTCATCTCCGGCTTCTTGGCGAGATACCCAGTTGAATTTCCAAGCTGTGTACAACAATCCAATGACCCCGAATAATGGAACCAAATAAACAATTGAATTCATATAAAAACGGTTTAAATTAAGAATTTTAAATAAAAAAATTTGGCAAATTTAAGACGAGATAGATACATTAAACAAGTAAAACACAATTAAATCTAATAAAATAAAAAATTAAAGCCTATTATTTTGATACACAGAAAGAGAAAGGAAGCTGTGATTAGAAGCAATTGCCTATCTGAGCCTTGAAAACATTCCCCTTTTCTGCCACAAAACCAGGACTCAAAATAATACTTTCTGAGGCTTGATAGACCACTTTAGAGACTGCCTGGATTTTTTGAACAGAGACTAGGTCTTTTGCAAAGATATTTTGACTTGAATTGGCCATTATTATACCATCTACAAACTTATCATTTGTGGCACGTAAGAAACTAAAAGGTGTTGCGGGAGGAACAGGGCAATTCCAGTTTTGAGAACACACTGCAGTTATAGTCAGGTTGGTATTTAGATTTTTAACAATTACACCTACATTTGTTTCTCCAGTACTCCACAAAACAGGCCCAGAACAACCCGTAGCTATCAGAAGGTAATCTGCAGAATCACAAATACTTACTGGAGAAATATGAGGAGCGGTGTTCGCAATCTGGTAGGCAAAAGATTGGTTATTTGCATTTTTCCCAGTGACAGAAAATTGATTTTGAGCGTTTCTCGAGAACTGGATGTTGGTAGAATTTGCGATTTCTTGGGCTTGCGGAATAGTTATGGAAAGATTTTCAATAGGAAAACCATAAATTTCCGGTGTACTTTTTACAAAAACCTCTGCCCTTTGCCTCGGCGAAGGACACAAGCCCGTACATTGGCTTTGGGCATAAAAATAATTGGCTCCGAGCGGCAAATTGCTCCTGACGAGTTTATCGGTGTTAGAAAGTAGATTACCGCCAACGCCAGCATCCCACCAAGAGGTGGTTTGAACTGCCAAATGGGCATCGGTGTAGATTTTAATTGCAAAACCCGAGACACACAGTGGATCCAAAAGTGAATTATCAATGGGTAACAATTTCCAAACACCATTCGGGAACTCCCCAGTCAGAGAGGAAAATGAAGTTTTTGGGGAGAAATTCCCGGAAACTGGTGTAATTCCAACACTAGATGCATTGTTTTTAAAAACCATCGTAACCACTCCACTGCTAACCGTTCCTCTAGCATAAGTACCCTCAGTTATCAAATCGTACAATTGCCCTGTTGGTGAAAGAAGTTTAAAAGCTACCTCTTCATTAAAAGGCACACCGCCGCCGTCTGCCGTGCCGCAAGTTGTAGCTCCTCCACCATCCTTTTTTTGCCAACTTATGCTCACTTCCAAAGAATCAATCAACCCAACTGCATCGGTCATGGTCACTGTAATATCAGAACCTGACTGCTCAAAACCATCAAAACCTACGGTGGGTCCGGTGTAGGTCTTTTGATAAAAATCGGGAAAATTACAAGAGGCAGAAATTGCAAGCAACGTATCAAGTTTTCCCGAACAATAGCTATCCACCAAATTGTTGACCAAAGGACTTTTCGTCTGCATCATATTATAAACGAGCGGCTTAGATTCTATGGTTTTTACACAAAATCCTTTACTAACCGTCAAAGTGTAATTGCCATCTTGAAATGCCGTAAAACTATTATCCGAATCGGGCAAAATCACGCCATTTCGTTTCCAAACATAATCCACACCCGAAACAAAAGGAGTAGAAATAAGGACACTGTCGCCGACGCAAAAAAATCTACTTGGAGAGACACTCAAATTTATATTGACTAAATTCTCATTCAAACATGCCACAGCTTTGAGAAGATTTACCCGTCCTGCACCTAATTGACCACCAAAACTAGGATTAACGGCAGAAATATCATCGGCTGTAGATTTTAATGCATTTTCTAATTGGCTTATTGTAAGTGTCGGAAAACATGACCAAATATAAGCCAAACAAGAAGAAACCAAAGGTGTAGCCATAGAAGTACCACTAAAAGAAGCGTATGCACCAAACGGAATAGTACTCAAAATCCCTCTCCCGGGAGCAGAAATATCGACAGTGTTTCCGTAAGTACTAAACGAACTACGGGCATCGCTAATATCGAGACTAGCCACCGAAATCACATGACTGTAAGCCGCGGGATAACTCAATTCGTCATTATTGTCATTTCCGGCAGCTGCTACTACAACAACGCCGTTATTATAAGCATAATCAATAACTTCTTGCTCAGCACTAGAGTATCCTGGCCCACCCCACGACAAACTCACAATCTTTGCACCGTTATCGACAGCCCAAATGATTCCTTCGAAACCGTAATAAATACTATTGAAACTTGCATTATCAGGTGTAGCTTTTATGGGCATAATTTTAACCTTATTGTTGCCTGCAGAAGCTATTCCCAACGAATTATTGGTTACCGCCGAAACTATTCCAGCTACGTGTGTACCATGAGAAAAATTAGCGTTTGGTGGGTTTGGGTCGGTATCGGCTGCCGAAGACATGTCTTTTCCAGCCACCATATTGGCCGCCAAATCAGGATGATTGGTTTGTATGGCGTTGTCGATCACAGCCACTACCACTGGGCTACCACCCGGATTTACGTCCCAAGCTTGATTGGCTTTTATTTTTGTAAGTGACCATTGAGAACCAAAGTCGGTGTCGTTGGGTGTAGAAATTATTTTCCTAATTGGTACTTTCTCCACGTATTCATAGTAGCCGTCAATCTTCAATTTGTCGATTATCTCGTCAATCTTGTCGGAATCTTTCAGTTTTACTCTTATGATATTGTTTAAATCATTATTTTTGATGTTTGAAAACGGTTTTTCTACCTTTCCGAAATTAGAAGCTGCAATGGTATTCACGAGAAATGGTGCCTCAGCAGCAACGTCCAATATTTTTGTAGTAGATTTTATCTTTTTCCCAAATTGTGATTTTACTTTTATATAAATTTCTCCTTCAGCAAATTCAGCCAATTTCTTTTGAGAAAAACCATTAAAAAAAAACAATACTGTAAAAATTAACCCTAACTGATATTTCATTCTAATAAAATTACTGTTACAAACTTATGAAAAAAATATATCTCCTTGGTCTTCTTTTTTATTGTTCGGCCATATTGCATGCACAACCCAAGCCACTATCGAGTAGTGAAATATACCAAAATATTCAAAAACTCAATACCATAGGCAATGCCATGTACGTGGCCGCTCACCCTGACGACGAAAATACTTTATTGATAGCTTGGCTTTCAAAAGAGAAAAAAGTCAGAACAGCCTACATGGCCATGACCAGAGGAGACGGCGGACAAAATCTAATTGGTTCAGAACAAGGTGAATATGTAGGCCTTCTTAGAACACATGAATTATTAGAGGCTCGTAAAATAGACGGTGGAGAGCAATATTTCTCAAGAGCAGTTGATTTTGGTTTTTCTAAACAAACTGAAGAGGCTTTATCAACATGGGGAAAAGATAAAATCCTAGACGATTTGGTTTATCAAATCCGAAAATTCCAGCCTGATGTCATCATTAATCGTTTTCCGCCTGATGCAAGAGCCGGACATGGTCATCACTCAGCTTCGGCGGTTCTAGCTGCTGAGGCATTTGATGCAGCAGCGGATCCGACAAAATTTCCAGACCACCTAAAAACCGTAAAAATCTGGCAAGCCAAGCGTTTAGTTTGGAATACATTTAACAGAGGTTTTACAAATGCGGAACCCACTGAAGCTCCTTTCATTAAATTACCGCTGGCAGATTTTAACCCACTTTTAGGGAAATCGTACTCCGAAATTGCAGCTGAGGCACGAAGTAAGCACCGAAGCCAAGGTTTTGGTTCAGCCCCTACAAGAAACGAACGTTATGATTTTGCCATTAATATTAAAGGCGAGCCTGCCAAGGAAGACTTGTTTGATGGTATAGACATGACTTGGAAGCGAATTCAAGGCGGAGAACCAATCGATAAAGCACTGAATCAAATAATTACACAATTTGACTTTAAAAATCCTTCAAAAAGCGTTCAGGGCTTGGTAGAAGTTTACAAAGCAATAGAAAAAACGCCTGAGTCAATCTATAAAAGTAATAAACTTTCGGAATGCTTAAATTTAATTTTGGCTTGTTCAGGAATTTACTGTGAGGCCAACGCAGCAACCAATATGGTTTCACCAGGCCAAACCCTAAAAATATTTGCCACGGCTGTAAATCGCTCCAACTTGAATGTGAAAATTGAAAACTTCAAAATCTATGGTGTAGCGTCAAAAGATAGCGTTTTGGCTCGTTCATTAACGTACAACAAAAGCTTGGATTTTGCTATTGACACCAAAATACCTGCCAACGCACACATTACGCAGCCTTATTGGCTCAACGAAAAACCTGAAAAAGGAATCTACAAAGTTCAAGAAGAAAAATTCAGGGGATTACCTATGGCTCCTGATGCTCTTTGGGCTGAATTTACGCTGAACATTTTGGGAGAATCATTGAAATATACCCACCCAATCAAATACAAATATACAGAACCATCACTTGGAGAAATATATAAGTATTTGGAAATCAGACCTGAAATCATGCTAAATCTGGATCAGAAAGTCTATATTTTTGCAGACAACAAACCTAAAAAGGTCGGGGTAATGGTAAAAAGCAATGTGGCAAATTTAACCACCAAAGTAAAACTCAATTTGGCCGCGGGATGGAACTACGAACCAAAGGAAATAGAAGTAAGTTTCACTGAAAAAAATCAAGAGAAACCTGTCTTTTTTACAATTACACCACCTTCCAACAGCTCTGAAATAGAAATAAAAGCTTCGGCGAGCACTTCAAATGGTACTTTTTCTAAATCATTGAAAAATATCAAATACGAACATATTCCAGAACTCAATGTTTTTCCAGAAGCTACTGCAAAAGCCAATCGAATAAACCTCTTGAAAAAAGGACAAAATATAGCTTACATCGCAGGAGCGGGCGACGAAGTACCAGAGTCTCTTAAGCAAATCGGGTATGATTTGAGCAATTTAAATGAAACCACTATAAAAGGAAATCTTGCTAAATTTGACGCCATAATTGTTGGTGTAAGAGCATATAATACCGAAGATTGGTTGGTAAATGCCCAAAATACGCTTTTTGAGTATGTAAAAAATGGTGGAAACCTCATCGTTCAATATCAAACGCAAGCCTTTTATGGTACCGTAAAAACCAAGGAACTCGGCCCTTTCCCGTTAAGTATTGGCCGTGGTAGAGTGACCGAGGAAAACGCAGAAATGAAAGTTTTGAGAGCCGAGGATCCTATTTTGAATACGCCGAATAAAATAGATTCAAAAGATTATGATGGCTGGATTCAGGAAAGAGGACTTTATTTTGCCGAAAAATGGTCAGATAAATACACGAGCGTTTATAGTATAAAAGACTCGGGTGAAACCGAACAAGAAGGCTCATTGTTGTATACCCAATATGGCAAAGGAACCTATATTTTTACGGGTCTCTCGTTCTTTAGGCAACTTCCAGCGGGAGTTCCGGGAGCTTTCAGACTGATGGCCAATTTGATATCATTCAACAAAAAATAGATGAATTGGAGTAGAGAATTCTCTCAAACCGAGTTTTTTTTTCTTGTGAGTTTTATGCTGATTTATATTATTTATTTCGGTAGGCTTTTCTATATCTCAAAAAAACTAAAAACCTCGGCTGCTTCTTCTTCCTTGAAATTCATCATTCGGACCATTTATTTGGGACTAATGAGTTTAGCTTTAATGGGCCCCAATTTTGGTAAAACAGAGTTAGAGGCACGTTCATCAAGTAAAAACATTTACTTGGCCTTCGACCTTTCGCTGTCCATGAATGCCAATGATGTGGAGCCCTCAAGATTAGACAAAATAAAAAGCGAAATAACCAACTTAGTAGATCAATTTCGTACCGATAAATTTGGCATAATGGTTTTTAACTCTGAAGCTCAAGTTTTCACGCCCTTGACTTTTGACCATGCGAATCTTAAAAACAATATTGCCTCTTTAAAAAACACACTGTTACCACAAGGCTCAACTGATTTCAATGCTATTTTTGATTTAATAATCGAAAAATTCGGACTAAATTCAAAAAAAGAAAGCCAATCAAAAGTATGTATCATTATAACCGACGGTGAAAACTTTCAGAACATTGACAATCAAAATTTTAAGTTGATAAAGAAAAATAACATCGATTTATTCATAATTGGGGTTGGCTCTCAAATGGGAAGTAAAATACCTACCTTAAATGGATACAAAAAAGACAAAAATGGCCAAGATGTGGTAAGCATTTTAGACATTAATCAAATAAACGATATAGCAAAACAAACTGGCGGACAATACTTTATTGTCAACAACCAAAGAAACCAAGTGGCCGATTTGATAGAAAAATTGAGTCAAATCAAAAGCAGTTCAGACACCATTAATCAACAGATGGTTACGTATAACAAATACATATATTTCTTACTTATTGCTTTGATTTTCATTATACTAGATTTTTTATTAACCGTAAATGTGCTAAAGCTCTAAATGTATCAATTCATTTATCATATTATCTATTTCCTGATAAACCCTCAATTTTTTACAAATATTGAGCAAAAAAATACGTTTAAAAACGAATTTAACGTGGCCTTTAAAAAGGGCGATTTCAGAAAATCTATCGCTATTTTTGAAGAAATAGAAAAAGTAAACAGACTAATAGAACCCGAGCTTCGACTCGATGCCGCACATGCCTATTTTGTAACAAACGACACCTTGAATGCTAGAATAAACTATGAACACACGCAAGATTTGCCCAACGCACTACAGGCTTCACAGTCTTGCAACCAACTCGGTGTATTAGCTATCACACGTGGGGACAGCAGTGAGGGTCTAAAATACTTCAAGAAAGCAATTGGGAAAAACATAGATTTGGAGCAGGCAAGGTATAATTATGAGCTCATAAGTAAACTTTACAAACCAAAAGCTTCACCTCCACCTGAGCAACAGCAAAGCAAACAAAATCAGGAAATTTTAGCCTCTGACAAAAAAGAGCAAGACCTAGACGAGTACACTTCTAAGAAAATCTCAAAAGAAAAAGCTCTACAACTCCTCGAAGACCTAAAAAATTCAGAAATCAAAATTCTTATCTCGAAAAAAAATAGTAAGCAAAATTTAGAAAAAGATTGGTAATAAACCCGAAATTTGTAATTCAAACAGTGCCGAAGGCATGTTTCGTAGTATAACAAGCGAAATTTTAGATTAAAAATGAATAGCATTAAAGAAACCAATTACAATTTCAAAAATCAAAAAGCTTTTTATCGTGGTAAGGTCAGAGACGTATATTCCATTGGTAACCATGTACTTATGATAGCCTCTGACAGAATATCAGCTTTCGATGTGGTTTTGCCAAGAGCAATTCCCTTCAAAGGGCAAGTTTTAAACCAAATTGCTGCCAAAAACCTTGAAGCCACGCGAGAAATTGTACCTAATTGGTTAATAGCAACACCAGACCCAAATGCTACATTTGGTCTAAAATGCGAAACTTTCCCTGTTGAAATGGTAGTTAGGGGGTATTTGGCTGGCCATGCTTGGAGAGAATATAAGTCTGGGGAAAGAACGGTTTGTGGAGTTTCACTCCCCGAAGGTTTAAAAGAAAACGACAAATTACCTAACCCGATCATAACCCCTACCACCAAGGCTCACGAAGGTCACGACGAAGATATTTCAAGAGAAAATATCATTGCTTTAGGTTTGGTAGAGGAAGACAAATACATTGCACTTGAAAAATATGCACTAGCTCTTTTTGACAAAGGAACCGAAATGGCCCTTCAAAATGGATTAATTCTGGTAGATACCAAATATGAATTTGGAGAGAAAGACGGAACCATCTACTTGATTGACGAAATTCATACGCCGGACTCTTCAAGATTTTTTTATAATGCCAATTACCAAGAAAATCAAAATAACAACCTACCTCAGAAGCAATTATCAAAAGAATTTGTAAGGGAGTGGTTGATTGCTAATAATTTTCAGGGTAAAGAAGGACAAATTATTCCTGAAATGACCGACGAAAAAATAGAAGAAATCTCCAACCGTTACATAGAATTATACGAAAAAGTAACTGGCGAAAAATTCGTTAAGGATTTGACTGAAGATATCATTCAACGTATTGAAAATAACGTTAATAGTTTCTTGAAAAAGATATAATACTATGCCAAACGAGTATAAAAAAAGTGATAGGCTAAATAATCTTAGTTACGCTATCAGAGGACCAGTTTTCGAAAAAGCCCAGCAGCTAGAGGCTATGGGACAGAAAATAATCAATCTCAACATCGGCAATCCTGCTCCGTTTGGATTTGATGTGCCTGACGAGATTATGCATGACATGATTCTGAACCTTCGCAATGCTCAAGGCTATTCGCATCATTTGGGAATTTTTCCTGCTCGTAAGGCCATCATGCATTATACCCAACAGATTGGTATAAAAGATGTAAAAATGGAAGATATTTTCGTTGGAAATGGTGTGAGCGAACTCATAGTAATGTGTATGCAAGCATTGCTCAACGACGGTGACGAAATACTCATCCCCTCTCCAGACTATCCGCTTTGGACTACTGCCGTGGCACTTTCAGGTGGAAAACCCGTTCATTATTTGTGTGACGAAGCCTCTGATTGGAATCCAGATGTGGAAGACATGGCAGCCAAAATAACCACAAAAACAAAAGCCATCGTAATCATTAACCCCAACAATCCAACTGGTGCGGTTTATGAAAAAGACGTTTTGAAAAAAATCGTTGCCTTGGCAGAGAAACATGACCTCATCGTATTTTCTGATGAGATTTATGACAAAATCCTGTACGATGGCAACGTCCACATACCTATCGCCACACTTTCTGAGGAGGTGTTTTTTATGACTTTCGGTGGACTTTCTAAAAACTACCGAGCAGCAGGATTTAGAGGAGGATGGGTGATACCAAGTGGTGCAAAAAACAAAGCAAAATCTTTCTTAGAAGGACTTACGCTCTTGGCCTCTATGCGGTTGTGTGCCAATGTTCCTACGCAATATGCCATTCAGACGGCACTCGGTGGGTATCAATCCATAAACGACTTGGTGGCCGAGGGAGGAAGATTAAAGAAACAAAGAGATTTAATTTATTACAAACTGACCGATATCCCAGGCATTACCTGTGTGAAACCAAAAGGCTCCCTTTATGTCTTCCCTAAAATAGACATGAAGAAATTTGACATCCAAAACGACGAACAGTTTGCCTTGGATTTATTGTCAGAACAAAAAGTGTTTGTGGTTTCAGGAAAAGGATTTAATTATAATGATGGCCAACACTTTAGAGCTGTTTTTTTACCTGAAGTGGACACTTTAGAACTTGCGACAAACAAAATTGCAGAATTTTTAGATAGCAGAAAAATAAAAACACAAACACCGATAGAAGCCTAATGGATTACCTTTTGCTAGTTTCCGGACTCACCTGCCTTGTTATTGGTTTAGCAGGGGCTGTACTTCCATTGCCGGGTCCACCGCTAAGTTTTGGAGGGATTTTACTGCTTCATTATTCTAAATTTGCCGAATTTTCACAAAATACCATCATTGCATTTGGAGTAATCACAGTCTTGATTACCGCATTGGACTATTATATACCTATTTGGGGTACAAAGAAATTTGGCGGGAGCAAATGGGGAACTATTGGTTCTGGAATTGGTCTTTTAGTCGGTATGTTCTTAGGCCCATTCGGTTTGTTTATCGGTGCTTTTATCGGTGCATTCATTGGTGAATACCTTTCCAGTAAAAATCAAAATATAGCTTTCAAAGCCGCTCTTGGAAGCTTTTTAGGCTTAATAGCAGGAATTGTAGCCAAAACCACGCTCTGTTTAGTTATGTTGGGGTATTCCATTTTAGAAATTTACCAATCTTTCCAATAAAAAAGGCCTCTTTCGAGGCCTTTTTCTTACCAAATATTATCAAAATCTTCTGGTTGATACTGATGGTCTCTGGTATGAAAGACCGTCTTCTCAGAGTCTTTGAGTGAAAGATAGTTCTTTCTAGAAAGCAATCTTTGCAAAAGAGCAAATGGCGTTAGAAATATAAAAAACACCAAGGTCATTAGAATTCTTGTATTTATAAAACCCAACACTTCGGCTATTTTCATCCAACCTTTGAGTATCAAATCAGCCACCGCATCGAACATTAGCGAAGAAACACCAATACCCACCGCTGCATAAAGGAAATAACTCCTCTTAAACTCAAAGAAATACCAATCGTAATTTCTTTGAAAAATAAAATAAAGAACCAGAAAACCAACAACTATTACTAAAAGCGATTGGAATCTATCTGCAATTTTCATCTATAAAAATATTTATCTCTTCTTGAGAATGAATTAAAACAAGGTGTAAATAAACGGAGCAATGGCAGAGCCTCCACCAATAACTATAAGTATACCCACCAACAGCAAAATAATAATTAAAGGAGCCAACCAAAATTTCTTTCTAGCTGCCATAAAACCCCATAAATCTTTAATAAAGTCCATATTATCAATCTTTTATATTAATCTAAAACAAATTCTTCTTTCCAATTGTCCGTACCCTGCCATTCAGGTTGATCTTTCTTACTGAACAAGAAATTACCCACTACCAAATAATCCATTTCTGTTCTCATAAAGCACCTATATGCATCATTCGGGGTCATAACTATGGGCTCACCTCTAACGTTAAACGATGTATTTACTACAACGCCCATACCCGTAAGTTTCTTAAATTCCTCAATCATTTTATAATAACGAGGATTGGTATCGCTGTGAACCGTTTGTATTCTTGCCGAAAAGTCGATATGCGTAACGGAGGGTAATTCCGAACGTAAATGATACAACTTCTCTCTCAAATTCATATCGTCATATCCTTCTGGCAAAGTTTTCTTGATGGCATCAGCTACCGGATGTACCAAAAGCATATAAGGAGAAATACCATCGTAGTCAAAAAACTTACTTACATCTTCAGCCAAAACCGAAGGTGCAAACGGCCTGAATGATTCTCTATATTTTATTTTTAGATTTAATTTTTTCTGCATTTCTGCACTTCTTGGATCACCTAGAATACTTCTAGCTCCCAAAGCTCTCGGGCCAAACTCCATTTTGCCTTGTACCCAACCAATCACATTTTCTTGGGAAATCAACCGAGCAGTTTCTGCTGCCAAGTCATCAAAATTCTCAAAATATTGATAATTGGCCTTATGTTTTTTAGACATCAACTCCACTTCTAAATCAGAAATAGTAGGCCCTAAATACGAACCTTTCATGGCATCCATCTTATAATCTATAACACGTTCTTGCTTGAAATAGATGTAATTCACGGCCAAAGCCGCACCCAAAGCACCACCGGCGTCACCCGCAGCGGGTTGAATGAAAACGTTTTTGAAAACACCTGATTTTTGAAGTTTACCGTTAGAAACACAATTCAGTGCTACTCCACCCGCCAAACAAATATTTTCTGAACCTGTAAGTCTTTTGGCTTCTTGAGCCATCAAAACTACAACATCTTCCGTAATTTGCTGAATGGCCGAGCCTAAGTTACAGTGGTGTTGCTCCAGTTCATCCTCCGGCTTTCTGGTTTTGAATCCAAACAGAGCTTCCCATTTTGACTCATTCACCATTTTCAGGCCAGTGGCGTAGTCGAAGAAATCTTGATTTAGCCATACAGAACCGTCCTCTTTAACGCTGACTAAATCCTTTTTGATGATATCCACATATTTTTTAATATCTGGAGACAGCGGATTTCCATAAGGAGCCAAACCCATCAGTTTATACTCACCTGAGTTTACCCTAAAACCTAAAAAGTACGTAAAAGCAGAATATAAAAGTCCCAAAGAGTGCGGAAAACGCATCTCTTTCAAAATCTTTATTTGACCCTTTTGACCATGACAAATAGAAACCGTGGCCCACTCTCCTACTCCATCGACGGTAAGGATGGCCGAATCTTCGTAAGGTGAAGGATAATACGCACTTGCAGCATGCGAAAGGTGATGCTCAGGAAAAAGAAGTTTTGTTTTCTTTTTATCATAAGTCCCAATCTGCTCCAACTCCTCATGAATCAACCTTTTCAAAAACATTTTCTCCTTTATCCAAACGAGAATGGAAGTGATGAACGACCTCAATCCTTTAGGAGCAAATGCATAATAGGTCTCCAGCAATCTTTCAAATTTCAACAGAGG
>CAMCYZ010000079.1 GCA_945885545.1 Spirosoma fluviale | reverse complement strand
GTGGTGGAGTATAGCGGCCTTGTGTATACTTTATTTGGCTGACTATTGTGATATTGATGTATCCATTATGCAAATGGTACGGTGCTTATAAAGAGGCAAATAAGTCAAAATCTTGGCTTAGGTATTTATAAAAAATGCATCCTTAATTTTAAAGATGCATTTTAAAAGTATTCAAAATTGTTGGTTAAACTACTCTTAGCTCATTAAAATCTTAACTTCTTTTCCTGTAACCGCAGCTTTTTTGATGGCGTCAATTATTATCATATCTTTCAGACCTTCTTCACCGGGAGTTAAAACTGGTTTATTGTTCAAAATAGCATCTGCAAAGCCATCCATTTGATAAGCTTGGTGATGCACAATCGGGAAATCCATTGGGCCTTTTGATGTAGTTCCTTTCAATGGGCCGTAGTCATACGCTGGTGACATACTCAAGCTTCCTTTTTCGTAATGAACAGATAATTCGTGAGCGTTTGTGGCGTATGAGCTCATCCCACTCGCAATAGCTCCACTCGGAAATTTCAACTGCCAAAGGATGGTTTCTTCTATGTCTCTGTAAATGTCTGGTTCAGTTTTTATGGCTTGAGCGGTTACCGAAATTGGTTCCTCGCCAGTTGCATATCGGCTGGCGTTAATGCAGTAAATTCCCACATCCATCAAGGCACCACCTCCTGACCATTTGTTGTTCATTCGCCAAGCGTTAATATCGCGGTTTCTCCAAGCAAACTTGGTTTCGATAAACTTCGGCTTGCCAAAATCTTTGTCTTTTGCTAAACGCATCACTTCATTGGTAAATGGCTCGTAATGAAGTCGGTATCCTACACCAAGTTTTACGTTTTTGCTTTTGCAGTAGGTTATCATTTCGCGAGCTTGCTTGGCATCCATCGACATGGGTTTCTCGGTAATGACATGTTTACCTGCTTTGGCGGTTTTCATGACATATTCTGCATGCATAGAATTTGGCAAAACTATATACACTACATCTACATCAGGATTGTTGGCAATAGTTTCAAAATTCTGATAATTGTAGATGTTTTTATCTGCCAAATTGTATTTTTCTTTCCATTTGGCGGCTTTTTCTGGTGAACCTGTCACGATGCCCACCAACTCGCAGTTTTTTGACTGAGAAAGACCCGGAGCCAACTGGTTGGTTGCATAACTTCCTAATCCGCAAAGAACTACACGAAGTTTTCGGTCGGTAGCAATAGGGTAGGCCATCAAGTTTTGAGCCGCCAAAGGCACTAAAACACCCGTAGCGGCTAAGTCTCTTAAAAAATCACGTCTAGAGTTTTTCATTTAAGGTTGAATTTGAAGTTCAAGTTATGATTTTTTTTCGCAAAATTCTATTTTTTTTATTTGTATTATTGATTGTTGTCTTTATTTTCTATCTGTTTCATTTATGTTTTTCGACCAAATATTTTTTGCAATGTTTCTAAATATACTTTGAGCATTTATAAATGTATCGTCAAATTTGAAATCTCCGCGAAGTATTTCGCTTTCAGTGAGATTAACCTTGGGCTGAACTGTATTAGCATATTTTTTTGACCTTCCAATAAAATTATTTTTAGCCGAGATGGATTAATGTCATTACTGGAGGATAACTTGTGAACAAGTCATATTTCTTCTACTCCGTCTTGATTTAAATCTGTAATCTGCAAAGAGCTCCCTAAGAATGTTACATTTAATTCGAATTGGCAAGGTTCTTCAAAAACAAAAAACAAACCTTTTTGGGTATAAGACTTTGGTTTTTTTGAAAACAACGGGCATGAATCTTATTGTTCATAAGCCACTCCTCAGCTTTCTTTACTTCAATATTTCCAACTTCGGTTAATACAATCGAAAACTCTAGGAAATTCGTATTTAAGAATAAATAAAGAAACCTTTTTTTATGAAATAGATAGTATCGCCATGATGGGGCTTTTATGACTTTAATTTTTGTTTAAACTTACCAAAAAATCGCCCCGAAGTGGCTTAGTTAAGATGTTTTTTTGCTGAATATTCAAATACGAATTCCTTATAAAAACATAACTTTTTATTCTTTCTAGGGAATAGAATTTTAAGGTTTCCATTGACCTAGATGTTTTTGAATTTAATTAAAGGAAAGAAATCAGTCGTTTAGTTGGGCTATAAAACTAATTCGACAAATGAATAAAATAAAAAAATAGATATTTTGCTTTGATTTTAAGCTAATCAGAATCCTATTTTTTTCCTGCCACCGCTATTCTTTCCTTCATAATACTCTTTAAGTTTCTCCAATTCAAATACATAACCACCGCTGAGAATCGGGAAGCGTGTCCAGCTGCGTGGGTCGAGGTTGTGGGTGTCGAGGTGGAAACCTGGAGCGTAACGCTCTCGTTTCCACTGGTTTCTGCTCCAAAGCTTGAAGAATCGATTCGTCCAGCCGTAGAGGTCTTCTCTGCTATATTGGCTTTCGTAGAATTTCTCTAGGGTTCTAAAAGATTCCACCGGCGATTTTTTATCTCTGATTGCCAGTTGCTCTATGTGGTTGAGTACTTTGTAAGGCATCAGGTCTTTTTCGTCGGTTTGTTTATTGTCTTTCGGGCGTAGTTCGGCGGTTGGTTGTAAGGCATTTACGTATTTCAAGCCTTCTATTTTTATGTGCTTGCCTCTTACTTCGCAACCCGTTTTTTCAAGCCAAATTAGCCAAGTTCGCAACCAATCTTTGTCAATGCCAGCTATAGGACTTATGCTACCCGCCGTGTCTCCGTCCATAGTGCAATAGCCTACAGCTACTTCTGAGCGGTTTGAGGTGGCCAAAAGCAAGTGATTGTGGAGGTTTGCTAGCATCCACACGCCTGGGGCACGTACACGAGCTTGTATGTTTTGTAACGGTATGTCATCTGTATCCCAGCTTAATTTTCTACCAATTTGTTCTTCTATCAGATTGGTGTAGTTATCTACTAAACCATTGATATTGATTTTCATAAACCTAGCTCCTATAGATTCTGCCAAGTTTTTAGCCGAATTTAAGGTGTCATCCGAGCTATTTTCAGTGCCTTGATAGATGCCCAGTATCAGTTTTTCTGTTAATTCTTCTATTGTGTTGGTTTTTTTTACATCTGGAATATAGCTGAGTTTTTCTTTGAAGGCTTCAAAACCAATGCTTTCATCGCCCAGTCTGACCATTAAGCCACACAAGGCTGTACAGGCACAAGAGTCTGCTCCGCCAGAAAGAGATATGGTAAAACCGAATGAGCGAGATTTTCTCAGGTAATCAAAAAGTGCCAAACTCACCGAGCGAGAGAACTCCTCTTCTTTTAGTGAGCCTCCTTTTTCAAAAGCTTCCATTTCGGCAAAACTGATGTTTGGAAAATCAGAGTAGGTCAACACAAAACTAGATTGAATCAATTTCAAATCGGCTGGCAAACTAGACTTTATTTTGGCCTGTTCTATTTTGTTTTTACTAATGTCTACAATGGCCGAGGTTAGCGTAAAATCTGCATAGCTAAAACGCTGACTTGAAGCCAATACATCTCCACCTGAGCAAACCATGGCGTCGCCATCGAATATTAGCCTGCCAGACTCATTCCCTAACAAGTTGGTATACACATAGGCACAGCAAAACGCTCGGGAAGCATCAGTTACCAATTGTTCTCTGATTTTGAACTTATGAAAACCAAAAGGACTCGCACTTGGGTTGAGGATAATGTCCACGCCTTTGTCGAAATGCCTTGTTGCGGGCCTATTGGCCACCCATGCGTCTTCGCAAATTTCAAGGCCAATCCGTATATTTTCAAAATTGAATACCAAATCTCCAACAGGATATTTTATTCCTTTTATGCCAATTTCAGAGGTTTGTCCTGGTTTCCATCTGTGAAACCAACGGTCTTCATAAAAGAGTCCGTAGTTGGGCAAGTGTTGTTTGCATACAAAACCAAGAATCTGTCTGTTGGCTATTACACAAGCCGAATTGTAGATTTTGTTATTTATCCAAATCGGTAAACCAACACAGGCTACAATATCTGAGGTTTGGTCAACAATATCCTCCAATATTTCTAATGATAGCTTGAAAACATCGGGCGAATAGAAGGCGTCTTCGCAACCATAACCTGTAATGCAAAGCTCTGGTAAACATAATACCTGTATTTCCTGGTTCTTAGCTTCATCTATCGCTTTCAATATATTTGTTTTGTTTCCTACCCAATCGAGCGGCGTTTGATTCAATGCCGCCGCTCCAACTTTCACTAATTCCATGCTTGTGTTTTAATTTGATTCAAAATTAGAAAAATAAAAGGACAAAAGAGAAAAGAATGTATTTTAGGAAAATTAGCTTGATTTACATAAAAAATACAAGAAAATTTATTGTGACTGATACATGAAAATGTTTCCGTTTAATAAAAAAATGCTTGTTTTGGGTAAACTTATTATATGGTATTTTTAAATTTTAAATATCTCAATATGAGTACATTAGTGTTTTTTCATGAATTGATTTATATCAATTTTGCATCAAAGACTTGTGGTCTTTACCGAAATAATTGTCTTAACTTTGTGATTGATGTAAATGAATAATTGAATTTCATGACCGAAATTTAATTTAAAAATAAACAAAAATGCAAGTTACTATTTCAGAGAAACCAACAGAAGTTAAAGGATTAAAATATACTACGCCGAAACCGAATGACTCTGCCATTTCGACTACCATTTCAGGGTGTTATACCATGGAGAAAATCGGTATGAAGCAGTTTTGTTTTGTATTTGATAGAGGAATAGAGTTTTAATAATGTTTAGAAAGAAGGGTGAAAACATCACACTCTTTGATCTTGAGTGAAGATTTTATTAAAATCTTTATTATTCGAAAAGAATTGAGTAAACGTTAAAATAGAGTTATTGAGAGAAATTTTAAATGCTATTCAGAAAAAAAATAGACCCTCCGCACCCTTGTTATAATCTTCATATCGATATTGAGTGATACATTTTTTTAAATCACATTCGAACTTTCCCCCTATGAAATAGTATAGTTTATTAGGAAAGCACTTTATCAGTTCAGTGGAAAGTCTGGGTGAAAAATTATGATGTTCCACAATTGGAAAGGAAAAATCATGCCAAGTAAGGGAATGTTTTTTTAGATTTTTTTTCTGAATGCATATGCATACCTGATTCATTTAATAATACAAAAAGCGGATACAAATTGTACCCGCTTATTAATTTTACTACCATTTGATATTTTTTTTACTTTTTCTAGTAACTCTAATCAGTGTGTCTACTTGATAATTTTATGATTTTCACTTTTTAAATGGTATGTTTATTGATTCCATCAATGAAGTTCAAAAATGGCCTCTATTTCCACAGTTATTCTTCCCGGAAGTGAACCCATTCCCACAGCACTGCGAACACCGATGCCGTTTTCTTCACCAAAAATATCGGCAAATAACTCGCTGCAACCATTTATAACATAAGGATGTGTTCCAAAGTCTGGATGTGCATTCACCATTCCCAAAACTTTCACCACTCTTTTGATTCTGTTTAATGAACCGAGATTTTTTTTCAATGTGGACAGTATAGTTAAGCCCACTTGGCGAGCTGCTTGTTTTCCGTACTCTTGATCCACATCGAGGCCAACTTTACCTACAAATTGGCTGCCATCAGGAAGGTTTGGACCATGGCCTGACACATAAGCCATGTTGTCAACAATTAGGATTGGTTTGTAAACTCCGGCTGGTGCTGGAGATTGAGGAGTTTCGCTTGCGTAAGCTTCAAATTTGATGTCTGCTGTCATATTACTTGGTCTAATACCAACACGCCAAGGAGGCCAATAACGGAAACTATAGTTTCCATGACACTCCAAGTCTTTATGGTGTCTTTTATACTTAAATTAAAATACTCTTTGAAAAGCCAGAATCCGCCGTCGTTGATATGCGAAAACATCAAGCTGCCCGATCCTATGGCTAACACCATGAGTTCGGGAGAAAGGCCCGTTTGAGCCTGAATTAACGGTAGCAGTACACCAACCGCTGTAAGGCCTGCTATGGTGGCAGAACCTACACAAATTCTGATTAAGCCAGCAATGCCCCATCCCAAAATAAGCGGGTTAATGTCGATACCAATCAAAAGGCTGGCGATATACTTACTTGTGCCACTTACAATAAAAATCTCCTTCAAAGCTCCTGAACCAGCAATAATAAGTAGGATAGGAGCAACATTTTTGAAGGCCTCTTCGAGTAGTTTGCCTACCTGTGGCATGGATTTTCCTTGTTTTAAACCCAAAAAATAAATAGCAACCAAAACTGAAATCAATAAGCTAAAGTTGGGTTCAATAAGCAAATGTATCTTGAAATTATCTTTCATTATTTGCGAAAAGCTATTGAAATTTTGTTCCATGCCTTCAGGTAAAACTCCTATAATAAGGTTGTACCAAAGTGAATAAGTTAACAGAAAAACAGGCAACAATGCAACAAAAAAGCTAATCATTACACTCGGCGGATTCTTGATTTCTACTTTTTCTGTGTCAAAAAGGCTAGTATTAATTTCTGGTCTATATTTTTTAAGGGTACTTCCAAAAAGTGGGCCAGCAACAGCTATGGCAGGAATGGCCACCAATATGCCATAAAATAGGGTTTTGCCAAGGTCGGCGTTAAGTTGGGTAGCTATAGCCGCTGGAGAAGGATGTGGCGGTAAGTATCCATGAGCTACGGACAAAGCCGACAACATGGGTATGCCTATGTACAATATTGGTAGTTTGGTCGATTGAGAAATGGCGAAAATTAGAGGAATGACAATTACAAAACCAGCATTATAAAACAATGGAAGCCCTATTATGAAACCGGCAAGTGCCAAACCCCAAGTGAGGTATTTGCCTTTAAAAGTTGACATTATCTTGTTTGTAATCTGTTCAGATGCTCCACTTGAAGCCACTAGTTTTCCAAGCATGGCTCCAAAGCCGATAATGAGAGTAAGTTCGCCCAAGGTATTTCCAACACCCGTTTGGATTGCTTTAGAAAGAACGGGAATCTCTATTTGATTGGCAAGCCCTAGTCCAATGGCAACCAAGATGAACGATATAAAGGTGTCTAGCTTGACAACAGATACGAGAAGTATCAAAACAAAAATGGCAATGAGCGTGAGTATTAAGGGCATTTTTTTAATTAAGATTGAAAAAGGTTAGCAATTATAAAGAAAACCTTTGATATAATTAAATTCAAGATAAAAAAAAGAGGAGCGAATGGCTCCTCTTTGTTAATAATGCCAATAAATATCAAGATTTTATTTTTATTATCTGTCCGACCTTCACCGTATTACCTGATATGTTATTCCATTTTTTTATATCTGAAATAGTTACGCCACTATAACGTTGAGAGATATTCCAAAGTGTATCTCCAGGTCTAACTGTATAAGTCGCAGATTTCTTGATAGTTTCTGATGAACTTTTGGCGGCTATGCTACTGGCTTTAACTTTTTGTTTTACATCAACGTAAATAACCAAATTTTCACCAGCATTTACTTGCGAAGAACGCTTATTGTTCCATTTTTTAATGTCTTTCATATTCACATCATACTTCATCGCTATCCTGTTCAAAAACTCACCTCTTTTAACTTTATGTATTTTCTTAACCTGTCTGGTTATGTTTTTGTATTTTACTTGGGTTTCCTCTGTTTCTTCTTGACTGCCTGCCGTTGGAAGCAAATGTGCACTTCTTCTACCTATTACTATCGTACCGTCTTCACTAGTACCTACTCCATCACCAGAAGCCAACATCGTTGGGTTATGTTTTTCATTTATGTCATTTAAAAGCTCACCTCTTTTACTAGCAGAATCCAAAATAGATGCTCTGTTGGAATTGAAATAAGCAATGTTGTAAGCGGGTAATGTTAACTCATAACCATAAGGCATGGCAGGCAAAATGTTACCTTTGATGTGCGGATTCAATTTTTTTATGTCCTGCAAATCCATTTGACCTAAACTTGCCAAAACACCAAGGTCTACATATTTGTCAACCGTTACTTTTTCTGACAACATGATTTTTTTCTTAGTTTCAGGTTTGATGCCATGTAAATGACCATAGTTCATCACGTAAGCCAGTGCTATAAACTGAGGGACATAAGCTCTGGTGTCAGGGTGAATATGTGGGTGCAAATCCCAATAGTTTGTCAAACCAGTAGAACGCATTGTTCTTCCAATTCTACCAGGGCCAGTATTGTATGAAGCAAGTGCTAAATCCCAATCGTCAAATCTTTTGTAAAGTTGTTTAAGATATTTACAGGCTGCATCAGTAGATTTCTCAATGTGCATCCGCTCGTCTATATAGTCGTTGATAGTTAGTCCCATTTCTTTTCCTGTGAAAGACATAAACTGCCAAAGACCTACAGCTTTGCTTCTCGAAACGGCTTTTGGATTCAGTCCAGATTCCAAAAGAGCTAGATACTTCAGTTCTTCTGGCATTCCGCTTTGTCTGAGGGCGTTCTCAAAGACTGGAAAGTAAATGTCTTTTTCTTCCATCATGTGTTTTGAAAAACTCGGTCTTCTTATCAAGAAGAAATCAAGATATTTCTTTACACTTTCGTTATACACCATCGGCATAGTTTTTTCTATCGCCTTAAGTCTTTGCTCAACTATTTTTGGGTCTTCTATTAAAACTTTGTATTCTTTTTTATCTCTCTCATCAAAGACAATCAGTTCGTAAGGATATATGATTTTAGGCTCTTCAAGTACTGTAATATTTGCCGCTTCTTGATCTTCAAGAATGACAGAATTTACCTGTGAATGAGCAAACGAATTAATACCGGCAATAAAAGAAAAGGTCAAAAGAATTTTTGAGATTTTCATACTAATAAATTGAGTTTTCACAATTATAATTAAACTTACTATACTTTTAAGGAAAGCTATGGTTCAAAACTAATAATTATTTCCTAAAAAAATTTAATAAACAATAAAAAAAATTGTTTAAAGGTTGTTTAATTTATTTTTTGTATGTTGAGAGCAAATTCTAACATGTTTTTTTCTCCAAATTCAGTTCCAAGTATTTGAAAACCAATTGGTAAATCCTCTGTGTTTTTCCCATTTGGTATCGAAACTGATGGAAGTCCTACCACATTGGCATGAACCGTGAAAATATCAGCCAAAAACATCTCCATAGGGTCTTTAGGCTTTATTCCAATTTTGAATGCAGGAGTTGGAGTGGTAGGCGAAACAATGAAGTCAACTTTTTTGAAGAATGCATCGGTTTCATCCTTTATTATACGGCGTACACGCTGAGCCTTGGTATAGTAGGCATCATAGTAGTCAGCACTTAATATGAATGAGCCAAGCATGATCCTCTTTTTTACCTCTTTGCCAAATCCCTCGCTTCTTGATTTTTTGTATAAATCCTCCAAGTTTTTTGCGTTTGCGGTTCGGTGTCCATACCTGATGCCGTCATATCGCGAAAGGTTTGAGCTGGCTTCGGCCATAGTTAGAATGTAATACGTTGGTAACAAATATTTCATTTTTGGAAATGAAAGAGGTACCAAGGTATGCCCAGCTTTTTTTAATGATTCTAGTTTTGCAAAGGTCTTTTCTTTGACTTCTGAGTCAATTGCGGAAGAATTTATGGCATCTTCAAAGTATCCAATTCTGTATTTTTTTTCTGACGAATTTACTTGGCTGTAATCCTCCACATTGAGCTCCGAAACTGTACTGTCATATTGATCATTCCCAGCCATTATTTCAAGTAAAAGAGCTGCGTCTTCGATTGAGTGCGTTATGGTCCCGATACAGTCAAAGGAGGAGGCATACGCAGCTAGTCCCCAGCGAGAAATTCTTGAATAAGTTGGTTTTAAGCCAACCACACCACAAAAGCCTGCAGGTTGACGAACCGACCCTCCAGTATCTGAGCCGATGGAGGCATGGCATAAGTTTGCTTGAACTGCCACCGCCGATGCACCAGAAGAACCACCCGGTACTCGAGTTTTGTCAGCAAAGTTTAATGTAGGGCCAAATGCGGAATTTTCGTTGGAGGAGCCCATCGCAAACTCGTCGCAGTTTTGGCGGCCGATAATTATGGCGTCTTGGTCAATCAACCTTTGTATCGCCGTAGCCGTAAACTGAGATTTGAAACCTTCAAGGATTTTACTACCAGACTGCAATCCATGGTTTTTATAGGCCAAAACATCCTTTATGCCAATTACCATTCCTGCCAATTTTCCTGCAGTACCTGTATTTATTTTTTCTTGAATAAGAAGAGCGTTTTCCAATGCTTCCTCCTCATATATTTCTAAAAAAACATTCAAGTCTTTGTTTTGCTCAATGTTTTCTAAAAAATATTCGACAGTTTCTGTAACAGTAGTTTCTTTATTAAGAAGTGCCTTGCGATATGTGGCGTAAGTATAATGTATCACGTCAATGATCCTTTAAAATAAAAAACAACAGGTTCAATAAAATCTACTGAATCTGTTGTTTTAAAAAATGTTTTTGGGCTATTAGTCTTCTGAATTTGCCGCTTTTTCAATGTTTTCTTTTACATCTTTGGTAGCATCTTTAAACTCGCGGATACCTTTTCCAAGACCACGAGCCAATTCGGGTAATTTTTTTGCACCAAAAAATAATAAAATCACAAATACTATAACGAAAATTTCAGTACCGCCTAAATTTCCTAAAAACAATAATGTAGCTAATTCCATGTTTGTAAATATATTGATGTACAAATTTAATAAATTAACCATATAAAAAAACTATTTATTTTATCAATGGCGTTAAACGGTGTTAATTCATAGAGGAAAACTCAGTTTTTATCATGAAATATCTCTGTTCATTAACCAAGTTTCGAATTTTTCTATTTCCTCTGCTACGCTATTAAAAACAAACGAGACCAATGCAATGTCATCAGCAAAGCCTAGCATGGGAATAAAGTCCGGAATTAGGTCTATTGGCGACAAAAAATAGACGAATGCTGTGATGATGATTACAACGTTTTTGAGGTCAATAGCTCTGTAGTCTCCTGTTGCATAAAACTTTAGCAGTTTGCCCAGCGTCATCAATTTCGACGAAATGGACTGCAGTATGGTGTTTTTGCCTTCTTTTTGAATTTTTGTTAATACGCCCTTTAATAAAGTCAATATTCCGACTGCATTTTTCGAGATTCTCGACGCTTTTTTTAAGGAAGAAGAATAAAAAATAGAATCTAGTATTTTCTGTAATATGTTGCTTGTGTCCATTGTTTTTTCTGGTGAAAGAATACTTTTTAAATCCAATACAAATTAAACCATTCTTTTGTGATTTTCGGTAAAAAAATATTAAAAATCAAAATGATATAATTGGCAATTATTAAAATTATACAATATTTTTGTTAAAATTTTTAAATCAAATAGGGTATACCTTAAAATAGTTAAAATCACATGAAAGTTACAGTAATAGGTGCTGGTGCTGTAGGGGCTACTGCCGCTGACAATATCGCCAGGAAACAAATAGCCTCTGAGGTTGTTATTTTGGACATTAAAGAAGGTTTTGCAGAAGGAAAGGCTATGGATTTGGCTCAAACAGCTTCTATTGAGGGTTTTGATACAAAATTGGTTGGCGTTACTAACGATTATCAAAGAACTGCAAAGTCTGACGTAATCGTTGTTACTTCTGGCTTGCCACGTAAACCAGGTATGACGCGTGAAGAACTCATTGGTATCAATGCAGGAATAGTTAAAACTGTAGTAACAAACGCTTTGGCTGTTTCACCTAAGGCTATAATACTTATCGTTTCTAACCCTATGGATACCATGACATACCTTACCTATCAAATAGCGGCTGAAATGGGTATTTCGAAGAGAAAGGTTATTGGAATGGGTGGTGCTTTGGATTCGTCAAGATTTAGATATAGATTGGGAGAGGCTTTAAATGTCGCTCAAAGTGATCTTCACGGTATGGTTATCGGAGGTCATGGAGATACTACCATGATTCCATTAACTCGCTTGGCCACTTGGAATGGTATTCCGGTGAGCAGATTTTTGAGTGGAGATAAATTGAAAGAAGTTTCTGATAAAACTATGGTTGGCGGAGCTACTTTAACTGGTCTTTTGGGTACTTCTGCTTGGTATGCTCCTGGTGCAGCTATCGGTCAAATCGTGGAGTCAATCCTTCGTGATGAAAAGAAAATTATCCCTTCATGCGTTTACTTGAATGGAGAATATGGCCAAAAAGATATTTGTATCGGTGTGCCAGTAGTAATTGGAAGAACTGGATGGGAGAAAATAATCAATTTGAGATTAAGTAATGCTGAGAAAGAAGCTTTTGAGAAATCTGCAGAAGCAGTAAGGGCGATGAACGCGGCTCTTTAAATTATAGTTTCTGAAATAAAATCCCGAGACAATTATTGTTTCGGGATTTTTGATTTAAACTCAGAACCTAAAGGAAAAAAGCCTTCTTCATGTTGCTTATTAGGAAAGCTAGTAAAAAAATACTCTTAACTAGCTAAGCCAATTAAGAGTATTTCGGAACTTTACCCCAAAAAAATATTGCAATTTTTTTTCAGAAATTCTAATTTTTTCCCAGTGCTTTCAACATCGTTTCACCAATTTCGGCAGGAGAGTCAACCACGAAAATGCCACATTCACGCATAATGGCCATTTTAGCTGCTGCAGTGTCGTCAGCACCACCAATGATAGCACCAGCATGCCCCATTCTACGACCTTTTGGAGCTGTTTGTCCAGCTATAAATCCTACTACTGGTTTTTTGTTTCCTGTTGATTTGATATATTGTGCTGCTTCGGCTTCCATTCCGCCACCAATTTCACCAATCATTACAATACCTTCGGTTTCAGGGTCATTCATGAGCATCTCTACCGCTTGCTTTGTGGTTGTTCCGATGATGGGGTCTCCGCCAATACCGATTGCCGTAGTTTGTCCAAGTCCAGCTTTTGACAATTGATCTACCGCTTCGTATGTTAATGTACCTGACTTAGAAACTACGCCGATTGTACCTTTTTTAAATATAAATCCTGGCATGATACCGACTTTGCATTCTTCGGCTGTTATAATGCCTGGGCAATTTGGCCCGATAAGGGTTACATCTTTTCCGTCAATATAAGACTTGGCTTTTACCATGTCTTTGGTTGGAATGCCTTCAGTGATACAAACAATCACTTTTATACCAGCATCCGCAGCCTCCATGATAGCATCTGCTGCAAAACCCGGTGGAACGAAAATAATAGAAACATCAGCACCTGTGGCTTGTACGGCTTCTTCAACGGTATTGAAAACCGGGGTTTCCAAGTGTTTTTGACCGCCTTTACCCGGAGTTACCCCTCCAACCACATTTGTACCATAATCAATCATTTGTCCGGCATGAAAAGAACCTTCCGATCCTGTGAAGCCCTGCACGATTACTTTCGAATTTTTGTTTACAAGAATACTCATCTTTATGGTTTTTTGCCGCCTAGCGGACTGAATATTTAAATGATATAAATTATTACTAAATCTTCTTCAAATGTACCTTCGAAATTAGAAAAATACAAAAAAGTTCTGTAAAAAATTTGTATTAATTTATTTAAAAGTCTGATTACTAGTATTTTAATTTTTTGATGAATAAAAAAAAGTATAAATTCTAATTTTTAGAACTTATACTTTCTTTAAAAGATTCAGAAGTCTTTATTTAGATGCCAAAAGCAGCTTTAACTTTATCTATATAGTCTAGTTTTTCCCATGTAAATAATTCTACCTCAATCTCAGCTTTCTGTCCTGCATTAGCAAAAGTCTTTTTAACTATTTTTGACTCTCTACCCATATGGCCATAAGCGGCTGTTTCTGAGTAGATTGGCGTACGTAGTTTTAGTCTTTGCTCAATGGCGTAAGGACGCATATCGAAGGTTTTTTCTACTATTTTGGCTATTTCTCCGTCAGATAGAGAAACCTTGGCGGTTCCGTTGGTATCAATAAAGATACCACAAGGCTTAGCCACACCTATAGCATAAGAGACTTGTACCAACACTTCGTCGCATACACCAGCTGCTACAAGGTTTTTGGCAATGTGACGTGTAGCATAAGCTGCAGATCGGTCAACTTTAGAAGGGTCTTTTCCGGAGAATGCACCACCGCCATGGGCACCTTTGCCACCGTAAGTATCTACGATGATTTTTCTGCCCGTGAGGCCAGTGTCGCCGTGTGGCCCACCAATTACGAATTTGCCTGTTGGGTTAATATGATAAAGGATATCATCTGTAAACAATTCTTGAAGTTCTGGTTTCAATTTCGCCTTAACCCTTGGAATCACTATGTTAATGATGTCAGACTTAATTTTCGCTAACATAGTTTCGTCGGCGTCAAAATCATCGTGTTGGGTCGAAACTACAATGGTGTCAATTCTTTGCGGTTGGTTGTCGTCAGAATATTCGATAGTTACCTGAGACTTAGAATCTGGTCTTAGGTATTTAATTTCTGCGTTTTCTCTTCTTACCTCAGCCAATTCCTGAAGTATTTTGTGAGATAAATCCAGTGCCAATGGCATGTAGTTTTCAGTCTCTTTGGTGGCATAACCAAACATCATACCTTGGTCGCCAGCTCCTTGAGCATTCGCTTTGGCCTCGAAGTCGTCGCCTGACTTACGGTCAACGCCTTGATTGATATCTTTTGATTGTTCGTGAATTGCAGAAATAATTCCACATGAATCCGCCTCAAACATATACTCAGCCTTGGTATAGCCGATTTTCTTGATAACGTCTCTAGCAATAGTTTGAACGTCAAGGTAAGTGCTGGTGTTTACTTCACCTGCTAAAACTACCAAACCAGTAGTTACAAGTGTTTCACAAGCTACTTTTGAAGTAGCATCAAATGCCAAAAAGTGATCAATCAGAGCGTCTGAAATTTGATCCGCAACTTTGTCTGGGTGTCCTTCTGATACTGACTCAGAAGTAAATAAATAAGCCATTTTTTAAATTTTTAAAGATTTGAAAAAATTAGCAAGAGAATTGAATGTCAGGTGCTTTGCCGAAACTTTATTTGGTCAGGCGACCCACATCTTTTTTACCACCGCGGTGTTTCTTGGTACTCGGTTGGTTTCCTGATGAATCAGGAACTCTTGATGTACTACAAAATTCAGAATTTTTGGTGAAATTAAAAAATGTTAGTGAAAAAATCTGGATAAGTCCTTTTTGGTAGAAAAATTAACTTTTTAGCTGAGTATTTATCTTTACTAAAAATAAAAATTTCTACAAAAAGGCATTTTTTAGTTTTTTCATTACCACTGAAATGAAGGCTATTCCGAATTTTGTTTTTGGAGTTGACCACATTATCTTTATTTCTTCCATCAAATTAGTTTCACCGTCCAAGAATTTGAATACTTTCTCAATCGGATTTTTGGCAAATAACTGATCAAAAACCTCGGCCATAGGATGCCGTTTTTGTTTGATAACATTCAATAGTGTAGAGGCGTATAAAAGGTGTCTTTTCTGCCAAAAACTTTCTTTTTCGAAATCGTTTTCGCCGGTTTCTAATGTTCGAACTATCTTCTTTAGTTTTTTCTGGGTATTCGAAAAAGTGTAACCCGTGGCAGGGTTCGTTGCTCCACCGGCAGTTCCTATTCTTATGATTCTATTTGAAACTATGTCTTGTGTCTTTATATCTGACATCGGAATAACACCGAACTCTTCTTCAAGTATTTTATAATCAGTGAGTTTTAAGTTTTTTTCTATGTATTCAAACAGGCCTTGGTCATATTCTTTTTCAGACAATAGCCTCTCAGAAAAAACGGTAAACTCTAGTATAGCTTTGTTTTTAGAGAACGGTAAAACGTACATAAATCTGCATTCTGCCTCTTTTTGCGGTATTCCAAAATTCATCATCTCAGGCACATCGTTTTCGAAAAAATCTTCTTTGCATTCTATAACTAAGCCTTTGAAATGTTGGAGAAGATTTTGATAGTTTTTGTTTTCTAGGTTTAGCTTAAAAGTACTGTCAAAAACATACTGAGCCTGAAGTTTGCCATTGTCGAAAGTTGTTACTTCTACCTTTTCAGTACCTTCTTCTATTTTTTCAACTTTGTCCAGTAAAAAAACGATATTTGGAAATTTTTCAAGGTGTGTGTTTACGTATTTATAAAAATCTATGCCTCGCAAAAGTTTATATCTATAGTTTCCCAAGTCGTAGCTTTTTTCTTTATTGTGGGAATCAATAATCTTGACTTTCTCCCATTTTTTAAACAAAATA
>CAMCYZ010000078.1 GCA_945885545.1 Spirosoma fluviale | reverse complement strand
ATTATGCACTGGTGGATTTGTTCGAAACAGAGTTAGTGGCTTATGCCCAATTAGACGAGGCATAGATTATGAAAAACAAATAAACAATTACAATTATGAAAAACACAGAGAATTTTGACGACATCATTTTTGAAAACCGTAACAAGGCTTACGGAGCCTACTTTTTAAGGAAAAACTACAGCAATTATCTCACCCGAGCAATGGTAATAGGCAGTAGTGTCTTCATCCTACTTTTTGGAGGTGCTTTTACTTATAACAAATTCCTGAGTAATCAAAACATGGGGTCCGAAACCAAAGGAATCATAATTGATTTTACCCCGCCACCACCTGTGGAACCTCCGCTTGAGCTTGAAGTGGTAGAACCTCCAAAACCCAAAACAGAAATAGAACCGCCTGCATCTATTGCATTTTTGCCCCCAACACCCGTGGAGGACGATAAAGATATAATAGAAACACCGCCTCCGAAACAAGACGAACTGGAAAGAAAGACGATTTCGAACATTACAGTTGAGGGAACAGAGTCCGACCTATTGATTCCACTGCCAATAGCACCCAAAATCACAGATTTAGTAGACCTAGACGTGCCAGATGAAGGAAAGGTATTTATAACCGTAGAACAACAGCCCCAATTTCCAGATGGTGACAAGGCTTTGTACACATTCCTTTCTGAAAACATCCATTATCCACAAGCAGCCGCAAGAGCAAATATATCAGGCAAAGTCTATGTGAAGTTTGTGGTTGAAAAGGATGGCAGCATTGGCAATGTCGAAATTATAAAAGGAATTGGATTTGGCTGTGACGAAGAGGCCGCAAGAGTGATTAAGCTCATGCCCAGATGGACACCCGGAAAACAAAATGGCAGGGCCGTACGGGTATATTACAACATGCCCGTGGTGTATAGACTTGAGTAACAAATATTACAAACGGGTCTAAGGTGGCCCGTTTGTTTGAACTTAAATAAAATCCTTATAGTTTTAAGAAAATAACATATTATCTCAATCTGATGAAAATAAAATATTTGTTCTACGTTCTTATAACGGGCCTGACGGCTTGTAATACCACCACAAAAGAGGAGCCTAATATCAATAAAGGCACCATAACGATTGCTGTCGATGAGTCAATAAAACCTATCATTGATGCCCAGATATTTGCCCACCACATACATTATCCTGGCACAAAAATCATTGCCAAGTACATACCAGAAACCCAAGGAATCAATATGTTGCTAGATGATTCCCTGACTATGGCTTGTACAACCCGGGAATTTAATGAGAGTGAATTGAACGAGCTTAAAAGAAGAGGAATAAAGTACATCCCTGCAAGAATGGCTTTAGATGCAGTAGCACTGATAAGAAACAAATCAAACAGAGATACTACCATAACCTTGAACGAGTTGAAAGAACTACTAACCAACAAAAACTCGAAAACAAAAATGGTCTTTGATCGTAGCAATTCGAGCAACCTAAATGTAATCATGGAAAAGTTAAAGCTTAACACAATAAATACTACTAATGTTTTTTCAGCTGATGGTAATTTACAAGTGATTGATTATGTCAAAAAATCTCCAGACGCTATTGGATTCATTGGTTTTAACTGGATAAGCGATACCGATGATTCAGAAGCTCAGGACCTTTTGAAATCAATCAATGTTGTGGCAGTTGGGGAATCAGAGGAGAAGGGCTTTTATAAAATCAACTTCAAAAACCTGAATAAAAGAAAATATCCTTTGGAAAGATTCGTCTATCTACACACACTCACAAAAACTTGGGGTGTGGAGAATGGATTCATTAGATTCGCATGTTCGAAACCCGGACAATTGGTAACAGAGAAAATGGGTTTGGTACCCTTCTACATAATTCCGAAGGAATTTTTATTAGATACCAAACCTATGAAGAAATAATTATCGAAAAAATGTCTTAAACCATCCTACTCAATTTGAAAGCATGGCGGAAAATTAACACTTTGTTAAGAAACCTAGCTAATGCAACGCCGTCTAATGGATAAATGCAAAACATTATTGGAGAAATGATTTTTTCAAACCAACAAAATACATTAAATTGCAAGCTCAAATTGTTTTTTTAACCAAACAGATAACCTTATTACTCGTTACACGATGATGAAGAAAATTGTGAAAATTTATGCCCTTGCGTCTTTGCTTTTGGTACCGTTTATGGCTACTTCCCAAACTCTTGATGAAGCCATCAAACATTTAGATGCAGAAAGATACACCGCAGCAAGTAAAGCATTTAACCAATTGACCGAGACTAGTCCAAGTCCCCAAACCCTATTCTACAAAGGTTATGCAATACTAAGAAGCCCCGAAGGCTTAACGACTGAAAGTATAAAAATGGCACAAACTACTTTTGAAGCAGGTAACGCACTAGATAAAAAAGGTGATCCATTCAACCAAATCGGTCTAGGGATGGTAAAACTTGCTGGAAAAGACCTAGCGGGAGCTAAACTTATTTTTGAGCAAGTTAAAAAAGACACGAAGCTAAAAAACGCGGATGTCCTATACAGAATTGCTGAGGCTTACACTATGTTTCCTAGTGCAACTGATGCTGCTGAGGCCATAATAAACATCAATATGGCTTTAGAAAAATCAAAAACTAAGGATAATCCTGAATATTATATAGTAAAAGCTGATGCTTATATGCTAAAAAATGAAGGTGGAGAAGCTATGAATGCATTGACAAACGCAGAAAGAGTAGGCAAAAAACCTGGAAGAACTTATGAAAAAATGTCTAGAGTATGGCTACAAGGTAGAAACTATAAAGAAGCGAACGATGCTTTGAACAAAGGTTTATCAGCAGACCCAAGTCATGCTCCAATACACAAATATCATAGTTCTTACCTACAAACCATGGGTAAATACAAGGAGTCTGCCGAAGCAGCTGGAAACTACCTAAAAAATTCTGATGGTGACAGCAAGGCGAAATTACGTTATGCAAAATTAGCATTCGTATCAAAAGACTACGAAAATGTAAAAAAGACTATTGAAGAAATCAAAAATACAAACCCTGATCCATATATCTTGAGAATGTCAGGTATCATAAACTTTGAAGAGAATCAATTGAATGAAGCAATTGAAAATCTAAATAAGTTTATAAAGGCAGCACCAGCTGATGAAAATCCAGCAATAGATTATGGATACATAGGAAGATCATACATGAAACTTCCAGGAGAAGGAAATGTCAAAATAATGAACGACTCTTTAGGTATAATTAATATTGAAAAAGCAATCCAACTTGGAGACACTACTTTTAATTACTACCAAGATTTGAGTACTAATTTCATTAAAAACAGAGAGTATTTAAAAGGGGCAATTTTTGCTGAAAAAGCCGCCCTTGCCAAAAAGACTCCTAATGCAGCTGACTTTGCTCCCGCTGGTATTTATTACTACTATGGAAAAGATTACGAGAAAGGAGATAAATACCTTGACAAAGCCTTAGAGCTTTATAAAGGTGGTTGGCCTGCTGGTTATGGCTTAAGTGCTAGAAACAAAATGGCAAGGTATGCTTCAGATTCTACTTACACCGCAACCTTCGGTGCTGCCCAAGAATGGCAAAAATACTTTGAGGCTATTGGCGAAGCAGGAAAAGCAGTGGCTGCAAACAAAAGGAATGTTGTAGATGGTTTAAGATATTTGGCAGGCTGGGAACTACAAGTAAATAAAAACCTCGCAAAAGGTATTGCCAACATTGAAGAGCTTCTGAAATATGACCCAGAGAATGAGGACGCCAAAAAAATGCTAGACGCGATGAAAGGTATGAATGGTACACCCACGCCTCCCGCTCCAGAACCGAAAAAGTAATAACAACAAAAGCCTAAGAAATTAGGCTTTTTTTATGTCTTCTAGATTATTTAAAAATAGAAATATTGCAATAATCTAAAATAAATTTTATTTTAAATATAAGTATAATTACATTTATGCCTAATTTAAAATAAACTACAAATTCAAGGATTTATATGTACAATTTGGTAATTTTTGGACCTCCCGGAGCCGGAAAAGGAACTCAGTCTGAAAAAATAATAGAAAAGTATAAACTTGCTCACATATCTACAGGCGATATGTTCAGAATGCATATTTCTAATGATACAGACTTGGGAAAAAAAGTAAAGCAAATCTTAGCAGACGGACTATTGGTTCCTGACTCAATAACCATAGAAATGCTGGAGGAGGAAGTAAAAAGCAAAGCAGACGTTAAAGGATTTATCTTTGACGGTTTTCCGCGAACAGTACCACAAGCCGAAGCACTTGATAAATTCTTAGAAGAGAAGGATTTGAAAATCAATCTTGTACTACAATTAGATGTTAATCAAGATGTTATCAAGGAGAGAATTGCAGAGAGACAAAAAGTTAGTGGTAGAGCCGATGACGATGCCGACAAACTTGTAAAAAGAATTGACGAGTATTTCTCAAAAACAATTCATGTATTGCCATATTACCAAGGTCAAGAAAAAGTAACTAAAGTAAATGGCATAGGAAAGATTGACGATATTTTCGAACAAATATCGGCAGCGATTGATAGCACAATCTGATTTATAAAATAAAATTTGGTCAAAAACTCCTCAAACATTTGAGGAGTTTTTGTGTTTTAAAAAGCAGGTTGTAATGCAATTTTGTAAGATTAATCATTCTTTACGCTTTAATATTCTTACTTTTGCAGAAAAATTCTCTCATAGATGACATCAAACTTTATAGATTATGTTAAAATTAACCTCAAGTCTGGTAACGGCGGAAAAGGTTTCACTCATTTTAGAAGAGAGAAATTCGTAGACAAAGGCGGCCCTGATGGTGGTGATGGTGGCAGAGGTGGCCATATAATATTAAGAGGAAATAAGCAACTCTGGACTTTGATTCACTTAAAATACCAAAAGCACTTTAAAGCTGAAGGTGGTGTTACAGGTGGCAAAAGTAAAAGTTCTGGAAGGCAAGGTGAGGATATAATCATCGACGTACCCTTGGGTACGATAGCTAGAAATGCCGAAAACAATGAGAGAATTGCGGAGATAATAGAAGACGGTCAAGAAGTAATATTGGTTCCCGGTGGCATGGGTGGTCTTGGAAATCACCACTTCAAAACTAGTACAAAACAAGCTCCTGAGTATTCGCAGCCTGGAATTCCAGGAACGGAGATATGGTGTATTTTGGAACTAAAACTATTGGCAGATATAGGTTTGGTAGGTTTCCCAAATGCAGGAAAATCCACCTTGCTTTCTTCAATTTCGGCAGCGAAACCCGAAATCGGCGATTATCCGTTTACCACACTCGTTCCCAATCTTGGTGTAGTAAAATACCGCGATTTTCAATCCTTTGTTATGGCCGATATTCCGGGTATCATAGAAGGTGCATCTGAAGGCAAAGGACTTGGTTTAAGATTTCTCAGACATATTGAGCGAAATGCCAATCTTTTGTTTCTAATCGCATCTGATGAAGCTAAACCTTTGGACGTTTACAAAACCCTAGTTAAGGAATTGAAGGCATTCAATCCCGAGTTATTAGACAAGAACAGAATTTTGGGTTTTTCTAAGTCTGACCTGATTGACGAAAAGACCAAACAGAAAATAATCAAAAAGATTCCAGAAGGTATGCCTTACGTGTTTTTTTCGGCTGTTACCCAGATAGGCCTCAATGAACTCAAAGATGTTATATGGGAAAACATCAATAAACCAGTGGAGGAAATATAGTATTTCAAACTATTCAAAGGACTAAAATAGCAAATATTAGAAATCATTGAAATATTTAGTTTTCGGCCATTTAATCCTTTTAATTATTTTGTTTCTACTTTCCAAGGAGTTAATTTTGCAGTTAAATTATAGTACATTTTATGATTAAATACCTCCCGTCTGATTATCTACCGCTACTGTTCCAAATAGCCGCAGCTTTGGGGTTTGTTTTGTTCTCGATAGTAGCCTCCAGATTTTTAGGGCCAAGAGTAAAAAGCAAGAAGAAAGAAGACCCATTTGAATGTGGAATAGAAAGTCAAGGTGACGCACGTATTCCTTTAAATGTTAGATATTTCTTGATAGCTATATTGTTTGTGCTTTTTGATGTTGAGATTATATTCATGTATCCATGGGCTGTAAATTTCAAAAACCTTGGATGGACAGGTTTTAATGAGATGCTACTTTTCGTGGTTTTTTTTATGGCTGGCTTTTATTACATACTAAAAAAAGGAGTTTTAAACTGGGACGAAGATTAATACCAGCGTATAAACAATCGAATTAATACACTTTATGAGTAACATAAAAATAGTAGATGCACCAGAAGGACTAGAAGGTTCTGGTTTTTTCGCAACTTCCTTAGACAAAGCCATAGGCTTGGCAAGAAGTTATTCACTTTGGCCTCTACCATTCGCAACCTCTTGTTGTGGTATAGAATTTATGGCCACCATGGGATCCAACTACGACATTTCACGCTTTGGTGCAGAAAGACCTAGTTTTTCTCCCCGTCAGGCTGACTTGCTGATGGTAATGGGAACAATTGCAAAAAAAATGGGTCCAGTTCTAAAACAAGTTTACCTTCAAATGGCCGAGCCAAGATGGGTTATAGCCGTTGGTGCTTGTGCCTCTTCTGGTGGTATTTTTGATTCCTATTCTGTTTTACAAGGTATTGATAGGGTCATTCCTGTTGATGTATATGTGCCTGGATGCCCACCGCGTCCTGAACAAATCATTGATGGTCTTATGCAAGTTCAGCATTTGGCTCAGAATGAATCTCTCAGAAGAAGAAACACGGAAGAATATAAAGCATTATTAGAATCTTATAAAGTCCTATAATCAGTTATGATAAATAATGAATCTATAGTTGAAGAAGTAGTTGGGCAATTCGGTCAGAAAGTCTTTGGCTTTGAAGAACCATTTGGCCTCTTAACTTTTACGACAAATGCTTCTGATTTGGTTGAGGTGGTGGGTTTTCTTAAAAATCACGCGGAGTTTAAATTTGCTTTTTTAACTGATCTTGCGGGAATACATTTCCCTGACAACATAGGAGGTGAACTTTGTTCGGTGTGCATGCTTCATAGCTGGGAAAACAACATCCGAGTACGTATAAAAGTATTTGTACCCATTTCCGACCCTAAAGTTCCTACCCTAACGACCCTCTTTGCATCTGCCAATTGGCAGGAAAGAGAGACGTTTGATTTCTACGGTATTGAATACACAGGACATCCTAATCTCAAAAGAATTCTCAACATGGAAGACATGGATTATTTCCCGATGAGAAAAGAATATCCGTTGGAAGACGCCACCCGTGAAGACAAAATTGACGCATTATTTGGAAGATAATATACCTATGGCAGAAAATACACTAATACTACCAAAAGACTCAAATGATGCATTGGCCCTAAATGTGCCAATGGTTGAAGATAAACAGTACTCTACCTTAAATCTCGGACCAGTTCACCCCGCTACTCACGGGATATTCCAGAACATCCTTACCATGGATGGTGAAAAAATAGTGGACAGTGAGCAAACGGTTGGATATATTCACAGGGCCTTTGAAAAAATAGCTGAAAGACGTCCTTTTTATCAAATAACTACGCTTACAGACCGTCTGAACTATTGTTCTTCGCCAATCAATAACTTTGGTTGGCACATGACAGTGGAAAAACTTCTGGGTGTGAAAGTTCCAAAAAGAGCAGAATACATCAGGGTCATCATGATGGAATTGGCCAGAATATCTGATCACTTGATTTGTAACTCCATTTTGGGTGTAGATACTGGTGCGTACTCAGGCTTCTTGTATGTAATGCAAGAAAGAGAAAAAATATATGAAATTTACGAAGAGGTTTGTGGAGCTCGACTAACAACCAATATGGGTAGAATAGGCGGTATGGAAAGAGACCTCTCTCCTACTGCAATAGCAAAAATTCGCGATTTGGTATTCAATTCATTCCCGAAAGTTTGGGCAGAATTTGAGACTCTTTTCAATAGAAATAAAATATTTAGAGATAGAATTCAAAACGTTGGAGGCATTTCATCTGCGAGAGCTATGGAGTACGGCTTTACTGGGCCTAACTTAAGAGCCACTGGTGTTGATTACGATGTGAGGGTTATAGAGCCTTATTCTTCGTATGAAGATTTTGATTTCGAAATCCCAATCGGACACAAAGGAGATACCTTTGACAGGTTTATGGTTAGAAATGGAGAAGTTTGGGAAAGTTTAAAAATTATCCAACAAGCCATAGAAAATCTACCTGAAGGCCCTTATTACGCTGACGACGACCAATACTATTTACCTCCCAAAAAAGAGGTTTACAGCAGCATGGAAGCTCTCATTTATCATTTCAAGATAGTGATGGGCGAAATAGATGCTCCTGTGGGTGAAGTTTACCACGCTGTAGAAGGAGGCAACGGTGAGCTCGGATTTTATTTAATAAGCGATGGAGGTAGAACTCCATTCAGATTACACTTTAGAAGACCAAGTTTTATTTACTATCAAGCTTATCCTGAAATGTGTAAAGGTTTGACTATATCAGATGCTGTAGTTATAATGAGTAGTTTAAACGTAATTGCAGGAGAACTTGATGCTTAATAATTTTAATATATAATGTCTGTAACATTTACTGAAGATAAACTAAAAAAAGCACAGGAAATCATACTTAGATATCCTGAAGGCAGACAAAAATCGGCTTTGCTTCCAATTTTGCACTTGGCTCAAGAGCAGTTTGGTTGGGTGAGCAGCGATACTATGGATTACGTAGCAGGCCTACTTTCTATTACACCAGTTGAAGTCTACGAGGTAGCTACATTCTACACCATGTTCCACTTAGAACCAGTGGGCAAGCATGTGATAGAGTACTGTAGAACAGGCCCTTGTTGTACCATGGGCGGGGAAGAAGTGTTTTCGCATTTAAAAACAAAACTAGGCATAAAGGCCAATGAAACTACGTCCGATGGTCTTTTTACGCTAAAGGAAGTAGAATGCCTTGCAGCTTGTGGCTGGGGTCCATGTTTTCAGATAAGAGAAAAATATTTTATGCATCTTACCAATCAAAAGGTTGATGATATTATCGAAGAATTGAGTAAATAATTATGGCAAACGATATAAAAATATTAACCGAACACATCAATACACCAGGAATAGAGACCTTCGAGGTTTATAGAAAAACTGGTGGATACAATGCTGTTGAGAAGGCCATAAAAAAAATGAGCCCCGAAGAAATAGTAGAAGAGGTTAAAAAATCAGGAATACGAGGCAGAGGCGGTGCGGGTTTCCCAATGGGAATGAAGTGGAGCTTCCTGGCAAAACCTGAGGGCGTGCCTAGATACTTGGTTTGTAATGCCGACGAGTCGGAGCCTGGAACGTTCAAGGATCATTATTTAATGAGAAACCTGCCTCATCTATTGATAGAAGGAATGATCGTTTCGAGCTTTGCCTTGGGAGCCAACACATCTTTTATCTACGTACGTGGAGAGTTAATGTATGTGATAAAAATCTTGGAAAAAGCAATAGAAGAAGCCAAAGCGGCAGGTTTTCTAGGTAAAAATATCCTGGGTTCGGGCTATGACCTCGAACTTGTGGTACAGCCAGGTGGTGGAGCATATATTTGCGGTGAAGAAACAGCCCTTTTAGAATCTTTGGAAGGCAAAAGAGGAAATCCAAGAAATAAGCCACCGTTCCCTGCCGTTAAAGGTCTTTATCAGTCACCAACTGTTGTGAACAACGTAGAATCTATAGCTAACACACCGTGGGTTATCAATCATGGAGGTGAAGAATATGCCAAAATAGGTATTGGCCGAAGCACTGGAACCAAATTAATTTCTGCCTCTGGTCACATCAAAAATCCAGGTGTTTATGAAATCCCCTTGGGTCTTCCAGTCGATGAATTCATGAATTCAGATCAATATCTTGGTGGAATTAGAGATGGACACTATCTGAAAGCAGTGGTTGCGGGAGGTTCATCAGTGCCAATTTTACCGGCGAATTTGTTTTATAAAACTGCGAATGGTGAAGATAGATTGATGTCCTATGAGTCTCTTTCTGACGGTGGATTTCCTACGGGTACCATGTTAGGTTCAGGAGGTTTCATAGCCATGGATGAGACTACTTGTATTGTTCGTAATACTTGGAATTTCTCAAGATTTTATCATCATGAATCATGCGGGCAGTGTTCACCTTGCAGAGAGGGAACAGGCTGGATGGAAAAAGTACTGCACAGGATTGAGCATGGACACGGTAGTATGAGCGACATAGATTTGCTTGTTGATGTAGCAAAAAAAATAGAAGGAAATACCATTTGTCCACTGGGTGACGCCGCTGCTTGGCCGGTAGCAAGTGCAATTAGGCACTTTAGAGATGAGTTTGAATGGCACATTAAACATCCAAATGATGCAACCAAACCGGGAGCAGTTTTTATGGGTGCAGAAATATTAGCCTAAAAATATAAAGATTTAATAAATGGAAAACGAAGTTCCTTTAATAAAAGTAACCATTGATGGTCAGGAAATTAAAGTTCCTGTAGGTACCACAATAATGGAAGCAGCAAGGCAAATAGGCCCAAGTGTAGCTCCACCAGCCATGTGTTATTACAAACCATTACAAGGTTCAGGAGGAAAATGTAGAGCTTGCTTGGTAAAAGTTACGGCAGGTTCTGAAAAAGACCCAAGGCCTATGCCGAAGTTGGTTGCGTCATGTATTACAGGTGCACAAGACGGAATGGTTGTTGAAAACTTCACGAGCCCCGAGGTGGTTGAAGCCCGTAAAGGCGTGGTAGAATTTCTTCTGATTAACCACCCTTTGGATTGCCCCGTTTGCGACCAAGCAGGAGAATGCCATTTACAAGATTTTGCCTTCGAAAACGGAGTTGGAGAAAAGCGTTTTGTAGAAGAAAAAAGAACTTTCGAACCTGAAGATATAGGTGACAAAGTTCAACTTCACATGAACCGATGCATCCTTTGCTACAGATGTGTGTACACAGCCAATCAATTGACAGAAAAAAGAGTGCATGGGGTTATGGGACGCGGTGATCATGCCCAAATAAGTACCTACATTAAAAACTCTTTAGAAAGTGATTTTTATGGTAATGTTATAGATGTTTGTCCGGTAGGAGCATTAACTGATAAAACGTACAGATTCAAAAGTAGAGTTTGGTTTTCAAAACCGGTAGATGCTCATTGTGATTGTGAAAAATGTTCAGGAAAGGTACAAGTTTGGTACAAAGGTGATGAGGTAATCAGAGTTACAGCCCGCAAAAACCAATGGGGGGAAGTAGAAGATTTCATCTGCAACACCTGTAGATTTGAGAAGAAGAAGACTTCAGATTGGGTTATAGAAGGTCCATCAAAAATCGCCAGAAACTCTGTTATTGCTCAAAACAAATACGGATTAAACCAAGGTAACAAACCTGAGTTTGCGTTGAATTATGCGGCAACAAATTTCAAAAGCATAGATGACTCAAGAGATAACAGCCAAAACCTGGAGGAGATAAAAAAATCAGAAGATTACAAAGCTTTAATGCAGAAAAATGACAAGTTTTTCTCTAAAGAAAAAAGCCTAAAATAATATGGATACTGTACTAATTGTTAAAGCCATCATAGTAGTTGCAATATTTGCAATAAGTATGTTAATGGCTTTGTATGAAACTTATGCAGAGCGGGTGATTGCTGCATTTATTCAAGATCGTGTGGGTCCAGACAGAGCAGGCCCATTTGGATTGCTACAACCCTTAGCCGATGGTGGAAAATTGTTCTTCAAAGAAGACTTTATTCCGACGAAAGCCGATAAATGGTTGTTTATTCTAGGTCCGGCAATAGCTATGTCAACAGCCCTACTAAGTAGTGCGGTAATTCCATTTGGAGACACCATAATTGTTGCAGGCCAAAAAATTGACGTTCAAGGTATGGACGTGAATATTGGTATTTTATGGATATTCGGTATTGTTTCGCTCGGTGTTTATGGAATATTAATCGGAGGTTGGGCTTCAAATAACAAATATTCATTGTACGGAGCTATCAGAGCTGCATCCCAAACTATTTCTTACGAATTGGCAATGGGTATTTCTCTTTTGGCAATTATCTTGATGACAGGCTCATTATCGGTTAAATCGATTGTACTTGGTCAGCATGGTATAGATTGGAACATATTCTATCAGCCTTTGGGCTTTTTATTATTCTTAACTTGCTCTTTAGCAGAATGCAACCGTACGCCTTTTGACTTACCTGAGTCTGAAAACGAGTTGGTTGCAGGATATCACACCGAATATGGCTCAATGAAAATGGGACTATACCTGTTCTCAGAGTATGTAAATATGTTTATTTCTTCTGCTGTATTGGCTAGCTTATATTTAGGAGGATTTAATTACCCTGGAATGGACTTTGTTTACAGCAAATTGGTAGGTTCTTTTGGTGAAGTTACTGGACACAACATTGCCACAGCATTGGGTACGATAACTTTATTTTTGAAAATATTCTTCTTTATATTCTTATTCATGTGGATACGTTGGACTCTTCCTCGTTTCAGATATGATCAGTTGATGAATCTTGCTTGGAAATGGATGATGCCAGTAGCAATTGTAAATCTAATCATAACAGCTGCTGCAGAACTTTCGGGTAAGCCGTTGTTGTATAATTGGATTGGATTGGCCATTTTCGCTGCCATATATTTTGGATTATTTCCAATTTTTAAAAAGAAAACAGTTAGTGCTAATTAATAGAACACCGAAATGACATTAACAAATAGATCTAAAAAAACGGATAATTCAGAGTTAAGTATCGTAGAGAATACTTACTTTCCGGGTATTTTTAAAGGAATGGGTGTTACGATAAAGCACTTTTTCTCTAAAAAAGCTACTATCAGATATCCAGAACAAAAAAGGTATTTAGGGCCTGTATTCAGAGGTCACCATATTCTTAAAAGAGACGAACAAGGTAGAGAAAGATGCACTGCTTGCGGACTTTGTGCAGTCGCTTGTCCTGCAGAAGCCATTTCTATGGTTGCGGCAGAAAGAGTAAAAGGTGAGGAGAAACTTTACAGAGAAGAAAAATATGCAGCCTCATACGAAGTAAATATGTTGCGGTGTATTTTCTGTGGACTTTGTGAAGAAGCTTGTCCAAAAGAGGCCGTATATTTAAGACACGACAAGTTTGTTCCAGTGTTCACTTCCAGAGATCAGGTAATATATGGCAAAGACCAACTGGTGGAAGACATGAGCGACAGATATTTACGAGATGCCTGGACTAAAGAAGACATGGCGAAACTTTGGATTAAACAATAAGGATTTTATGCAATATCTAGAACTGATTAAAAATTTATCTTTTGTTCAATGGACATTTTATTTCCTGTCCATCTTGAGCTTATTTGGGGCTTTGGGTACTATTCTTTCTAAAAACCCCATACATAGTGTGGTTTATTTGATTCTTACTTTCTTTACGCTTTCTGCTATTTATCTTTTACTCAATGCTCAGTTTTTGGCAGCCGTAAATATCATTGTTTATGCCGGTGCCATTATGGTATTGTTCTTATTTGTATTGATGTTTCTTAACCTTAAAAAGGAAAGTAACGAACTCAGTCAGAACTCGATGTTGATTTCAGCAACGATTGCAGGTGGACTACTTGGTTTGATATTGATAGTTGCGATAAAAAAGGCGGAAACTATCAGAGTAAACTACAACGACTTTGACCCTAAAACAGGTATGATAGAAACGCTAGGTAAAGTATTGTACACCAATTATATGTTGCCTTTCGAATTGGTTTCTGTGCTATTCTTGGTAGCTATGTCGGGTGCAGTTTTATTGGCCAAAAGAGAGAAAGGAGATAGCCACTTTTGATTGATGATTTTTGATTGATGATTAACGATTGACGATTAACGATTGAAAATTTACGATTGAAAATTTACGATTTTTGATTGCTTAATAAAAACAGATTTTAACACTATTGAATTCTTTTTTAGAAAAAAATCATACATTTGAGGTCATTGTTGACCTCTTTTTTTATTTAAAATTATGGCACTTATTTTACCCGTTCTTGATAAAGCTCCAACTTATGGAGAGAACTGCTGGTTTGCTCCTAATGCAACACTTGTGGGAGATATAACGATGGGCAAAGACTGCACTGTTTGGTTTAACGCAGTGGTTAGAGGTGATGTAAATGCCATAGTGATGGGTGACCAAGTAAACATTCAAGACGGAGCTGTGGTACATTGCACTTATCAAAAGACCAAAACCATCATTGGAAACAATGTCAGCATAGCCCACAACGCCATAGTGCATGGCTGCACCATAGAAGACGAAGTATTGATAGGAATGGGTGCCATAGTAATGGATGGAGCCGTTATAGGGAAGAATTCAATTATTGGTGCTGGTGCAATAGTAACACAAAACACCAAAGTTCCTCCCGGAACTGTGTGGGCCGGAAATCCTGCTAAATATATCAAAGATGTTAGCCCTGAACTGGGGGAAGTTTTTATGAGAACAGCTAATAATTATGTGTTATATTCGGGATGGTTTCGAGATAAGGAGTAGTCATTTTAGATTTGTTCGATAAAGACTATTTGCCTTGAAAAAAATATAAAATTTTATTGGACTTTACCTTACTCTACGTATATTTGAATAAAATATACGTATCATGACAACCAAATTAACTCTTACAGTCGAAAAAGAAATAATAGAGAAATCTAAATCTTTCGCAAAAAAGACAGGGACAAGCCTTTCAAATATTGTTGAAAATTATCTAACATCTATAGTTGAAGAAAAACAAGATGCCCTGGTTTCAGAAAAATTAAGTAAAATAGTTGGAAAGGTTAAACTACCTGATAATTTTGATGAGAAAGGAGAACTATTGCAGTATTTAGAAAAGAAACATTTATGAAGAGTATTTTTCTGGATACCAATATTATTGTGGATTTGATTGCCGATAGACCTCCTTTTAGCAAATATGCCATCGAGTTGTTTTCATTAGCTGAACTTAACAAAATAAAACTGTACACATCCTCTCATAGTCTTGCAACTACCCATTATCTTTTAAAAAAATATATAGAAGAAAAAGAGCTTAGAGTAATTTTACACAATCTACTTGAATTCATCACCATAATATCCGTTGACTTGGATGTTTTAAGAAAGAGCCTTAATTCCAATCACAAAGATTTTGAAGATGCTATTCAAATTTATTGTGCCTCCACAGTTAATGGAATGGAATATATCGTGACAAGAAATATAAAGGATTTTAAGAACTCGGAAATTCCGGCATTTTTACCGAATGAAATTGTAGCAAAACTTCAATTGACATAAATCTCAATTGCTCCCTTTAAAAATATTATCTCTCGTGCCTTTCTCTGTAGGAATATAGGTGCCTTTTTTCCAAGCCTTATCTGTTAAGCTTCCGTTTTTGACAGATTTAATAAAGTTGCCCCACGCAAATGGATTTGTTAATGGATTCTGTGTTATTTGTTTCTGACTTTGGAGGTGCATCAGTTGCTGATCCATGGCATAGCGATAATTGCCCACCGAACCCATAGCTTGGTTGGCAGCCATCCGTTTTATGTTTTCGCTGCTGTAGTTTTTCTCAATAATTTCACGCTCTTTGGCGTTTGGGAGTTCCATTTCTAAGAAGGCCGTTTTGAATTCCTCCTCTGTGCGGAAAGGATAAACTTTAACTTCTTTTAACATTTTGGCATCAATACTCAACTCCACCACAGCAGAATAATCTAGGCCAACGCTTTTAGGTATGATATGAAACTGTTTCCTAAAACCAAGATAGGAGAAAAGGATAGAATCTCCCGGAAAAACATCTAATATAAAATAGCCTTTCGAATTGGTAAACACACCCTTACCCGCTCTATCGTTTATCACATAAGCTCCAGGGAGTGGCTCGTCATTGCTACCATCAATCACAAAGCCCGAGAAGGTAATAAACTTTTTAGAACCTTGGGCGTCAGCATCATTGGCGTTTGCAAATAATACCAATAATAAAAAAATGCTTAATAGATATTTCAATTCAATCGAGCGTAAAATTTTATAAATGTAAGAATAAATGGCATAGAGAGCAATAGTCCATCGAAACGATCTAGAAATCCTCCATGGCCTGGAATCAAACTTCCAGAATCCTTGATTGCAATGCTTCTTTTAAACAAAGACTCAACCAAGTCACCCAATGTACCAGTGGTAGCTATAATAACCGCAATACACAGCCACTGATCCATAGAAAGTGATTCTGTAAACTTCCAATAGAAAAACGAGGCTACTAAGGCTATTATTGCACCTCCAAAAAAGCCCTCCCAAGTTTTTTTG
>CAMCYZ010000077.1 GCA_945885545.1 Spirosoma fluviale | reverse complement strand
TATGTCCGGAAAGACCTCCAAGCCAAACTGATGAACCCCATCTGGGGATGGTTTAGTCACCAAAAACCCTTCGATTTTACGCTTAATTACGAAGCCAAAGCAGATATTCAGCGATTTGCGGCAGGAACACCTTCTGTACTTTCATTGGCAGCCATAGCGTCGGGCATAGATATAACCCTCGAAGCTGGCATGAAAAATTTAAGAGAGAAAAGTGTTGCTCAGACGAACTATTTGATAGAATTGGTCGAAAATCTGCTGACTCCTTTTGGATTTACCATTGCTTCACCCACAAATTCCAAAGAACGAGGTTCACATGTTTCCATTCAACATCCAGAAGGATACAGAATAAGCCGAGCCATGATAGAGCCCATTGATGCCTCAACAGTTATAATACCCGACTTCAGACCACCCAACAACATCCGCTTGGGCATAGCACCACTTTATAATACCTTCGAAGAAATTTTTCAGACTATCATACGCATCAAAACTATCGTTGAAACTAGGGAGTTTGAACGATTTGGAGAGGAGAGATTGGAGGTGGTTTGAGTGGGCGGGATGGTATACTTTGAAAATAACTGACAAAATATACCTGCCTCCACAACCAATAGATGACTAAAGAGAAAAGCTTTTTATCAAATCAGAACTGAAATTTCGCGTTAGTCTGGTGCTTTTTGCTATTAAAAATGGATGGGAAAATAATCAGAACTATCTTATCCACAATCTCGACAAACTAAAACGCCGCAAAGCAGAAACACCCCAAATTATTTCTAAATGAAATCCAATGAATTAAGGGTTTGGAGATTTACTTCCCCGCATAGGCCAACACCTTCTCCCAAACTCTAAAAATATTGCCTGAGCAAATTTTTTCAATGTCTGATTCTGTATAGCCTCGTCTGAGTAGTTCTGCTATAAGATTGGGATAATCGCTCACGTCTTTCAGGCCAGTTGGTAAGCTATTGCCCACACCGTCAAAATCAGAGCCTATCCCTACGTGGTCTATCCCTGCTAGTTTCACTACGTTATCGATGTGGTCGGCCACTTTTTTAACGTCGGCAAAGGCGAGCGGATGTTTCGCAAAAAACTCGTCTGTGATGGGTTCGGCCGCTTCGTCACGGGCATTTAGGCCTTTTTTGTCAAGTATGCTCTTGATTTCAGCTTGTAAACTTTTCCTGTATTCTGTCACTTCGCTTGAAAGGAAAGTTGAGCCGAAATTAATCATAATTACACCTCCATTTTTGCCTAGTTTCATTATCATGTCGTCTGACATATTCCGCTGAAAATCAGGCGTAAATTTTCTTGACGACGAATGAGAAGCGATTACCGGAACGGGAGACATCTCCACTACCTGATAAAAAGTATCGTCAGAAACGTGAGAAATATCCACCAAGACGCCCTCTTTGACCATGGCTTTTACCACTTCTTTGCCAAACGGACTCAAGCCTTTCCAAGTGCGGGTGGTGTCATAACTTGAATCGCAAATTCTATTGTCTTTACCGTGGCTTAGGGTAATATAACTGATGCCTTTGGCTCTGTATTTGGCCACATCGGCCACTTCGCCTATCGGAGAGCCGTTCTCCATGCCCATAGGCAAGGCTATTTTGCCTTTTTTGAATATTTCACGTATTTCTGCTGGTGTTTTGGCTACTTCAAAATATTCACTTTTCTCGGAGGCTATGTAGTTGACCATTGTTATGAGCGAATCCGCCAATTTTTGAGCCCCTTGCGTATCATAGGTGGCCGGAATGTAAATCGACATAAAAGGTGCAGACAAGCCACCTTTTTTGGCTCTTTTATAGTCAAAATCGCCATCTTTGGTTTCTACTGGTATGCCAGTAAACTCCTTTTGCATCTGAAAATTCTTAACTTTCAGTCTATAAGGTAAATCCACATGACCATCCACCATAATATATTTATGTGCCAGCTCAACCGCTTTTTTCTGATAATCAATTTCGGGAGTTTTGTTTACTTTACAAGCAAAAATGGCCAGTGATAAGCCAATCAAATAGAATTTTTTCATGATGAAGATAGGGTATTATACAACAATATAATTGGCTTGCTCTAAACCACCAAATCTTCAAGAAAATATTAGCAGAAATTATAAAAATTTAGAGGGATTTTATAAAAAAGCTTACAATTGGTTCAGGACTATGGGTGTAGTTTCTACGGTGTTGCTTCTGTTTCCTGCTCGGTCTTTTATGTATATTTCAAACTTCACAGTGTCTCTTTTTACAGGCCAAAAAGCCGTTTCTATTTCTATTCTATAGCTCAGTTTACCTTCTATTGGGCCAGTTTTATCATCTGTTTTAAGTCTTGGATAAAACCCCGACAGCGTTTCGAAAGTATTGAATTGGGCGAATACACCCTTGGTTTTTCTGAAAGACTTCACCACATAGTTATAGTCTGTTTGCGGTACTTTACTGCCTATCTCTTCGGCATTAAATCCCAAGTCACCATCACCGTCCTGAAACTTCACAGAAACGATGATAGAATCTTTTTTGGCACCCGTGAACTGATCCAGCCGTATATCTTTCGTGATAGAATCAAATTCTATGCTGGGTGTCAAAGAAAAATCAGGCTCTTTGTAGCATGAAATCAAAGAGAAAATACCCACACACAAAAATATTAAACCTTTAAAATGCTGCTTACTCATGTGAGAAAACTTATTTTTGTAAAATAATTAAAACAAAGGACATTTAAACAAAAATGACCATCAGAGACGAACTCAAGGCTGCTTTGGTACAGCTCGACCCAAATCCATATTCATTCGAAAAGCTTGCTCTGGAGGTTTTTAGGTTTCAGTTTGCCCAAAATCCAGTTTACCACAGCTACGTCAAGTTTTTGTATAAAGATATAAAAAAAATTGACCGCCTCGAAAAAATTCCTTTTTTACCCATTGAATTTTTCAAAAACCACCAAGTGATTTCGGGAAACATAGAACCTCAAATGGCCTTTGAAAGTAGCGGAACCACTTCGGCAAACACCAGCAGGCATTTTGTAGGTGACTTGCCGTTTTATGAACTCATGAGCCGCAATACTTTTGAGGCATTTTATGGCCCACTCACCGACTACCACGTTTTTGCTCTACTTCCCTCCTATCTCGAACGAAATAACTCTTCGTTGGTGTATATGGTTCAAAATTTTATTTTTCATTCTTTCAGTCAGTTTGGCGGTTTTTATCTCGATAACCTCCACGAAATGATAGAAAACATGACCGAAGCAGCCAAAGACGGAAGAAAAGTCCTGCTAGTAGGCGTAACTTTTGGTCTGCTAGATTTGGCAGAAAATGCGGTTTTTGTAGAAAAAATAAAAGCCCTATCCGATAAAATCATCATCATGGAAACAGGCGGCATGAAAGGCCGAAGAAAAGAAATGGTAAGGGAAGAGCTGCATTCTATACTTACAACAGCCTTTGGCGTAAAAAACATACATTCAGAATATGGCATGACTGAGCTGCTTTCACAGGGCTATTCTAAAGGCGAAGGTGTTTTCTATTTGCCCAAAACCATGAAAATTCTTTTGAGAGAAATCAACGACCCGTTTACCTATTTACCAAGTTTTGCCCTAGGCGAGCCCGACCAAGACGTAAAATATAGAGGCAGAACGGGCGGAATAAATGTCATAGATTTGGCCAATATAGATAGCTGCTCGTTTATAGAAACCAAAGACCTCGGAAGCTTCACACCTGACTATGAGGGCTTTAAGGTTATGGGTAGATTTGACAACTCTGACATCCGTGGGTGTAACTTGATGCTGAGTTAAAAAATATCAAAACCTACCAATTTATCCCAAATAATACAAAAGAAGTTAAACAGTGCATGGTTTAGAAATCCATACCAAACTCCGTATTTAATTCTGATGTAGCCCAAAACCAAACCACCCCATATTTGCGGCAAAACAATAAACGGTGCAAACAAGAGATGAGAGTGATTGTATTCGTAGTTTAGAAAATGTAACATTCCAAACACAAAAGAAGATAAGTAAAAAATAATTCCAAAATACTTCCTTGCCTTAAAAAATTTTAGCGGATACCTAAAAATAAACTCTTCAAACAGCGGAGCTATTAAGCAGGCAGTAAAATAAAGGCTAAAATCACTTAGGTTTTGAATGCTCTCTTTTTCAACCAATTTGTCGTACCATTTGAAATACTCCCCAAATTCTATTAGGTACCAGAGAATAACAGCATCAATTAAAAATTCAAAAGGGAGAAGGAAAATTAAAGTTTCTTTAAGTTTGTCCTTTTTCGACAAATACTGAAAATCATTTTTAGATGGATTCCTCAGGAATATAAAAAGATTATTGACTTGGATTATAAACTTTTGCAAGGTTAGTGCGGGTTTCAATAAAATTAAAACTAAACGTTTTTTCTCTTTTTTTACCTTTTGTCCAAAAAAAAACCCGAAATCAAACCTTTATTCTAAAAATTGAGTTTATCATTTATATAAAAAACAAAAATTATGACATTGAAAATAGGCGACGTAGCTCCAGATTTTACTTTGATTTCAACAGAAAAAACTCCTGTAAGTCTTTCAGACTATAAAGGCAAAAAAGTGGTTGTTTTGTTCTTCCCAATGGCTTTCACTGGTGTTTGTACCACAGAATTGTGTTCATTGCGTGACGACATAGCCACCTACAGTTCATTGAATGCTGAAATATTGGCCATTTCGGTTGACTCTCCATTTACTTTAGGAAAATTCAAAGAAGACCAAAACCTACCTTTCCCTTTGCTTTCTGACTTCAACAAAACCGCTAGCACCGCTTATAGCTCTATTTACGAAGAGTTCGTATTGGGCTTGAAAGGCGTTTCTAAAAGATCGGCTTTTGTGGTAAACACAGACGGTACATTGGCTTATGCTGAGGTATTGGAAAGTGCGGGCGACTTGCCAAATTTTGATAATGTAAAAGCTGCATTGGCTTAATAAACGATACCCTAAGCTGTCTTGTTCGGTAAGTAATATCCGAGCAAGACAGCTTTTTTTTTCACAAATTATGAATAGAATATTTTTTTTAGGGGTAATAATACTGATTTTTTTTGCTATTGATTACTACTTTTTCCAAGCCGTGAAAGTCAGCATAAGAGGCCTGAGTGAGTCTGCAAGAAGATGGATAAAAATCATTTATTGGAGCTTTCCTGCCCTATCCCTTTTGATTTCTTTTTTGGTTATTGTTTTGTATCCCGAATACATGAGTGCCAAAGTCAGAAATTTGATGATGGCCACGATTTTTATTATTTACATATCTAAAATAATGGGAGCCACCTTTCTACTAATTGGAGATATTGTAAATATGTTTAACAATATTGGCCTAAAACTAAAAGGAAAAATAAAACCTGGAAACTCAATCACCCGGGGCGAGTTTTTGGCCAAAGGTGCCTTGGCAGTAGGCGGTGCACATTTGGGAATTATGGCCTACGGCATCATTTCTGGAGCTCATGATTACCGTGTAAAAAAAGTGCCTTTATACTTAAAAAACCTTCCCAAACCTTTCGAAGGAATGACGATTGCTCAACTTTCAGACATACACACCGGCAGCTTTTATAACAAAACCGCTGTGCAAGGCGGAGTAGACATGCTTTTGGCTCAAAAACCTGATATGGTATTTTTTACCGGCGATTTGGTAAACAATGAGGCCAAAGAATTGAACGAATATTTCGATGTTTTCAAAAAAGTAAAAGCTCCTTTGGGTGTTTATTCTACGCTTGGAAACCACGACTACGGCGATTACATTCAGTGGGATAGTGAAGAAAAAAAGGCCAAAAATCTTGAAACGCTTATAGCTGGCCACCGAGAAATGGGCTGGGATATACTTTTAGACGAAAACCGAAGCATAAAACTGGGTGGTGAACAGCTGGGAATACTAGGAATACAAAACTGGGGACTCGGAGGTTTTAAGAAAAAAGGCGACCTCAAAAAGGCCCTTGTCGGTACCGAGGAATACAGCAACAAGCTTTTGCTCTCTCACGACCCGAGTCATTGGAGAGCTCAGGTATTGGGAAAAACAGATATTGATGCATCATTTGCAGGCCACACGCATGGTATGCAATACGGAATAGAAATCGGTGGTTTTCAGTGGAGTCCGGTTCAGTTTCGTTACAAAGAATGGGCAGGATTATACAAAGAAAACGAGCAGCAAATTTATGTAAACCGTGGTTTTGGCTTTTTGGGCTACCCCGGCAGAGTGGGTATTTTACCCGAAATCACTATTTTTGAATTAAAAAGAGCGTAAAAGAAACTTCAAATAGACTTTATAGAATGGCCGGTAATTTACTGGTCATTTTTGTTTTGGGAAGTTATTAATGCCGAAATTTGCAAATATGTTTACAACAGACCTCAAAAAAGAAATAAAACTTACGCTCAATCTGGCTGTTCCAATTATAGTGGGGCAATTGGGCGTGGTGATGATGGCCATCACAGACAACATTATGGTGGGGCGATTTCTCGGAAAAATAGAACTCGGAGCGGCAGGAATTGCCAATTCTATCGCCTACCTGATAGCTTCTTTGGCTGTTGGTGGCATGTCTGTAGTTGCTCCCATGGTGTCTAAATGTGCTGCCGAAAAAGACGAAAAAGCACTGAAAGAGTTGTTTATAAGCACCTTATGTGTCGCTGGTATTTTCTGTATAGTTCTTTCAGGCATTGGCGTTTGGGTGTTTTTCAACTTTGAGATATTCCAGCAGTCGAGTATCATCAATCAAACCGCACCGGGCTTTTTAATCTATATTTTGGCTTCTAACATTCCATTGTTTTTGTTTTTAGGCCTCAAACAATTTGCCGACGGACTCTCTAAACCAAAAGTGGCCATGGCCATAACCGCTATGGGCTTGATTGTGAATACTTTTGGAAACTATGTTTTGATAAATGGAGCATGGGGCTTTCCCAAATTAGGCTTTGATGGTGCGGCCATCTCCACATTTCTCACACGCTTGGTCATGTTGGTGCTGTTGTTTTTGTATTTAAGATACAGCCAAACTTTTCATGGTGTTTTCAGACGATTGCGTTTTCAGGTAAATATGGGTTTAACCAAGGAAATATTGTTCAGAAGTATCCCCGGAGGCTTCCAGTTTTTCTTCGAAATTGCGGCCTTTTCCATGGCTATCATTATGATGGGTTGGTTGAGCGAAACCGCCTTGGCAGCTCACCAGATAGCTATTAACATCGCCTCATCTACTTACATGATGGCCACTGGATTTTCGTTTGCAGGTGGCATAAGAGTAGGCGAAGCCTGGGGCAAACGCAGCATCAAAGGCATCAAACTATCTGGCTTTTCGGCCTATTTCTTGGTGTTTTTGTTTATGAGTTTGTGTAGTGTCTTAATCTTGGTTTTCGATAAATTCCTCCTCGGATTATATATTGACGATGTGGAAGTTACCAAAATCGCCCTTCCACTATTAGGCATTGCGGCGTTTTTTCAACTTTCTGACGGCATCCAAGTAGTTGGTTTAGGCATTTTACGTGGACTGGCTGATATCAAATTGCCTACTATTATCACTTTTGTAGCTTACTGGGTGGTGGCATTGCCTTTGGGGTATTTGTTGGGTTTCCAATTTGGCCTTGCTTCCATAGGTATTTGGCTAGGTCTTCTGGCTGGCTTAACCGTATCTGCTGTTTTTCTTTATTTCCGGTTCAGAAAACTCACCAAAGCCCATGCTTTACGAAGGAGATTTGGAGAATAGTTTCTTCTTGAAAAAACCAAGCAATTATTTCTTCAAAAAAGTACAGAAAACAAAGTTTTGAATACTTCCTGAAGGCGTTTGATGGTCGATTTTGAAGCATTTTTGTTTCTCAAAATATTGGCTAAACACATTACTAAGTGAACCTTCTGAGTATTGTTGAATCTCGATTCCGCTGCATTTCAATGACCCATTTTCCGAAAAAGTACCGATGGCCAAATGTGCCACTTTGGCGGTAAGTCTATTCGCATTCTGCACATAATTTACCACTTCTTTTTTATTAGCAAAAAAATGAAATGCTGCCCTATCGTGCCAAAAATCGTATTTTTCATCAGAATCAAAGTTGGAGGCATCCGCCACCAACCATTTTACTTTTGCAGCATTTTCGCCCAAACGTACTTTTGCCTTTTCTATAGCCTTTGACGAAATATCCAAAACGGTAACATCCGAAAAACCGAGCCTCAAAAGATGATCAACCAAAAAACTATCTCCACCCCCCACATCAATTATTTTGGCATCTTTAGACACATTTGCCTCCAAAATCAAATCTATTGACGTTTGGGGAACAGGTTGGTACCAGCTCACCGTGTTCAATTCCTTGGTTTGATAAATGTTTTCCCAGTGATTTTTCCGGTCGAAATTTTTCATTTTTGCTTGGTGAAATGTTTCCACAAATCACCGACAAACAAAAACCGAATCCTTTAACAAATGTTAAAAAATCATCTTTGAATAGCACGAATTCTACTCAAACTTACTTGGGTGATGCCCAAATACGAGGCGATGTGTTTTAGGGGAATTCTTTTTAGTAGATTTGGCTTAAGAAGCAAGGCCTCGTACCGCTCCTCAGCCGTATGAAACTGAATACTTTCTATTCGTTTTACGGTTTCCACATAGCCCGCCTCAAAAATCAGCCTAAAAAGTCTTTCTATTTGTGGATGAGCATCGTATAATCCAAAAAGCTGGGTGGCATTGATGGCCACAATCTCGGTGTCCTCAAGCACCTGAATGGCTTTTTGAGATGGATTGCCCGTGAAAAGGCTTTCTACTCGGGCGATTATTTCGCCTTCGAAAGCAAACGACTCGGTGATATCTACGCCGTCTTTGTAATAAAAAATCCGAGCCACGCCAACATTTATAAAATAGATGGTCTTGCACGTTTGCCCGAAATTCTGAAGACTTTCGCCTTTTTTTAAATACTGCACCGAGCAAATCTTTTCCAAAGCCAACAAACTTTCTGCAGTTAACGGAATGAACTTTTGGAAATATCTGAATAGCTCGGTCATTTAAAAAATGCTTTAAATTCTCAAATCAATTTATACTTCGAAAAAACGAATTTCATGGCAATGGTCAGTACTATATCTACCAAAATACCTATCACGAAAGCCATTGTAATTCCATAAGTCGGCATAAGCACGGCCTGCAAAAACAAGAAAAAGGCAAAGCCCAGTGAACCAGTAAAAAGCCCCATATAAACCTTTCGAACCTGATAAATGCCTTGGGTATAATGCGTAAAAATGGCCAAAACGGTGGTCATGACCGGGAAAGGCGTTAGAATTCCGCTCCAAGTCGGGCCTAAACGCTCCGCCAAAAATGTAATGGTGATTACAAAAAGTGTAATGATAATCATCCGGAGTGGAATCTCAAATTTTAATTTTTTAACCGAAAATGAATGCTGCACGGGCACTTTTGGGAAAAAGAATAAACCCAGAAAAAGCACCAATAAACTCAATGCAAACCACTGATAAACATTGAGATAGTCGATGGCTGGATTTAATAAAATGCCCACCAAAGTATAGGCCAAATAACCCGCAAGCACACTTACGAGGGCATTATAACGCCTACCCACTAACACATATACCACACAAAAGAAAGACCAGCCAATGATACCCACCATCACGCCAGGGATGGAATTCACAGCAAAATCAAGCCCTTGCTCCAAGGCTATAAACAAAATAATAGGCCCAGCCACCCAAGGCAACCCCGCCAATATACCTCCAATGCTATTTCCCCACTTTTTGCTAACTATCGTAACCAAAGCCACCACCGTGGGCATTATGAGGAGTTTTATGTAGAATGAATTCATAATCAAGGTGGAGCGATTTGCAAATCGCTCAAATAAATATTTGTAGATATGAATAACCACGATTTGAAAAACCGTGTTAAGTTTAAATACCAAATGAATCAACCAAAATATCTGTGCTAATCAGTTGAATATGTGACATCTGTGTTCCAATTACAACCCTACCTCCGCTTCGTCCTCTTCCCATCAGCCCTACCGCCCGAAGAACGATTAGATTTTTTAGACTTTGGAAAAGGTAAAGTTTTGCCTGAGTCTTTTATTTTGAAACTGCTTCCTTCTACCGAAATCAGCTCCAGGTCCATCGAGCGTTTTTCTAGGTCGGTGGCTTTTATTTTTACCCTTACTGTATTTCCAAAACCTATTATTTTGCCTTTTCTGCGGCCAACTACTCTGAAATTATCCGCATCGTACTCGTAGAAATCGTCAGTTAAATCCGCCAAACGCACCATGCCTTCGCATCCTGTGTTTTCTATTTCCACAAATATGCCAAACTCGGCCACGCCAGTAACCACACCATTGAAAATATCGGAGCGAGACTGGTAGCTCATGTATTCTACCTGTTTGTATTTGATAGAAGCCCTTTCGGCCTCTGATGCCAGTTTTTCTTGATCTGAAGAGTGCTTGCATTTTACCTCATAATCATCTGCTGGGAGTGATTTGCCTCCATCCAAATAATGCTGCAACATACGGTGAGCCATTACGTCAGGGTATCTCCTTATGGGTGAAGTAAAATGGCTATAATGGTCGAAGGCCAAGCCAAAATGCCCCAAGTTTTGGGTAGAATAACGGGCCTTGCTCATGGTTCTTACGGCCAAAGACTCCAACACGTTTTGCACAGGCGAACCTTCTATTTCGGTCATTAGTCCATTCAATGACTTTGACAGTGCCGCCGTAAAACCCGTTTTTACCACAAAACCTAGCTTGTTGGCAAACTTAGCAAACGTCTCCATTTTGGTAGGATTGGGTGGCTCATGCACACGATACACCATGGAATAAGCTTCGGCTTCTTTGTCTTTTTTCTTGGCGATATTGTACACAAATTGGGCCACGTGCTTGTTGGCTAAAAGCATAAATTCCTCTATGAGTTTATGGGCATCTTTCCGCACTTTCTGGAAAACACCAATCGGTCGGCCTTTTTCGTCCAGATTAAACTTCGTTTCGTTGGTTTCGAAATTAAACGCACCCTTATTGAAGCGTTCTTTCCTCAAAATCAGAGCCATGCGGTTCAAGTTTTTCAGAATCGGGTCGTAAATCGGTTCTTTATTTTCGGTATCTTCTATCACTTCCTGTGCTTCTTCATAAGCAAATCGCCTATCAGAATGTATGATGGCCCGGCCAAACCACTCGCCCACTACTTGTGCGGCATGGTTCATTTCAAAAACCGCCGAAAATACCAATTTGTCTTCGTTTGGGCGAAGTGAACAAAGGTTGTTCGAGAGTTTTTCGGGCAGCATCGGTATGGTTCTGTCCACCAAATACACCGAAGTGGCTCTTCTAAAAGCTTCGGCTTCCAGCTTAGTATCGGGCTGCAAGTAATGCGAAACATCGGCTATGTGTACGCCAATTTCGTAATTTCCATTCTCCAAAACCTTGTAGCTGATAGCATCGTCAAAATCTTTGGCATCGGCTGGGTCAATTGTAAATGTGAGTGTTTCACGGAAATCGCGGCGTTTTTTGATTTCTGTCTCGGTTATAACTTCAGAAATAGCCTCGGCCTCGTTGTGCACATCGTCTGGAAACTTTATGGGCAAACCAAACTCCGCCATGATGGCGTGCATCTCAGCATCGTTGTCGCCCGCTTTGCCAAGAATTTCGAGTACGGAGCCAGAGGCTTGCACATGATTTTCAGGGAATTTCAGGATTTTCACAATCACCAAATCGTTGGTTTCTGCTCCGTTTATCTGGTCTTTTGCCACGAAAACATTTTCATGGAAGCCCTTATTGTCAGGGCTTACCAAGGCATAATTGGCAAAAACTTTTATTTTTCCTACCACCTCGTCTCTACCTCTCGAAAGCACTTCTACGACCCTGCCCTCTGGATTTTTACCGTTTTTGCGTTGACCGATAATTTTTACAGAAACGGTATCGCCATCCAACGCACCATTCAAATCATCCGAACTCACAAAAATATCTGACTCATTTTCGTCAAATCTAATAAAAGCAAATTTCGGATTTACGAAATCTACCTTACCCGTTACATGGGCTTTTATTGGCTCATTATTAATCAGATATCTACTTCCACCAACAGACTTTATCTTGCCCTCATCCACCAAATCTTCCAGTATCAATTTCACGAAAATTTTCTCCTCGCTATCGTACACGTCGAGGTAGTTATACAAATCGTTCATTGTATAATTTCTATCCGTATTTTCTTTAAAAAATGTGTGAATCTGTTCTTTTTGGTCTAAAATCGCTGACCTTTTCTTTCTTTTTGCCATTTATCAAAATTCTATTTCATATAAAAACATAAATCTACCATATTTGTAGAAAATTTCATTATTCATTCCTATAAATTGTGCTTTATGCGTTCATCGCTACTCCTGATTTTATCCATTTTTTTATTAAATCTAACTGAAGTTTTTTCTCAAAACAACGACAAAGAAATTCACATTAAAAAGACAGCTGTTGCTATTAAACTAGACGGTAATCTTGACGACGAAGCTTGGAAAAACGCTGATTTGGCAACCGGTTTTTTTCAAAATGCACCATTTGATACTTCATTTGCCAAAAATCAAACGGAGGTGAGGGTAACTTTCGACGATAAATTTTTGTACGTAGGCATGAAGGCATACCAACCGAAAAATGCCTATACAGTCAGTTCATTAAAAAGAGACTTTGAGAGTGGGTCAAGTGATGTATTTTCGGTAACCATCGATGCTTTTAAGGACAAGCTCAACGGTATGCAGTTTTCTATTTCTCCACTCAATGTCCAACGAGAAGGCCTGATTTCGCTAGGCACCGAGGCTGACTATTCTTGGGACAACAAATGGTATTCGCAAGTAAAAAATTACGATGATTTTTGGACTGCCGAAATAGCAATTCCTTTCACTACACTTCGCTACAAAGTGACAGACAACGCTAACTCATGGAGAATAAACTTCGGAAGGTTTTTTATGCAAACCAATGAGTCCGCCACTTGGTCGCCTGTTCCAAGAAACTTTAGACCCAATAATTTGGCCTTTACGGGCTTGTTGATTTGGGATGATGCTCCGCCAAAACCTGGTGCTAATATTTCGTTAATTCCTTATTTGTCAACCAATTATTCAAAGGATTTTCCAAGAAATGAAAACCTAGATGCTCTAAAACCTGACGGTAGAACAAAACTTGGAGCTGGAATGGATGCTAAAATTGCTATTACGCCATCGCTCAATTTGGACTTGACTATAAATCCCGATTTCTCGCAAGTGGAAGTAGATGCTCAGCAAACCAATTTGAGCCGTTTTGAGTTATTTTTTCCTGAAAAAAGACAGTTTTTTATCGAAAACTCCGACTTATTCGGCACTTTCGGGTTTCCTGGTTCACGACCGTTTTTCTCGAGAAGAATTGGTTTGACCAGAAATAATTTCACAGGTTTGGTGGAGCAGGTTCCTATTATTGGAGGAGCAAGGTTAAGTGGAAAACTTAACGAAAACTGGAGAATTGGTGCCATGAATATGCAAACGGCCAAGCTCAATCACGCCGAAAACGCCTTTTCACCAGCAACTAACTTTTCTGTTGGGGTGGTTCAACGAAAAGTATTTTCGAGGTCGTATATAGGTGCTATTGTGGTCAATAAAGAGAATATTTTCAAAAATCTACCCGCTTCGAGTACCGAAGGTATCGACAAATACAACCGCATGGCGGGCCTTGAGTTTAATTATTATTCGCCTAACAATAGGCTCGAAACCGAGACAGCCTACCACCAATCTTTCAGCCCAGGTGCGGGAAAAGACGCCAGCATGATTAACCAGTATATTGGATATCACCATCCACATTTGGATATCAATCTGGGAGTAGCCAGACTTGGCAAGGATTACAATACGGAGGTGGGTTACACGCCAAGGCCAGGTGTTTATACTGTTTTTAGGCCTGTACAGTTAATTTTAAACCCGAAAAATAAGAAAATAGCCAAAAAGATAAACTCCTACGGTATAGGCATAGACGGAAGCGATGTTTTTGACCTAAATGGAACACGTCTAGACACCGAATCGCCCATATTTCTGTTTTTCAGTTCGCCCAGTGAGGGACAGCTAACTACTGGATATTACATGGCTTACACGAGGTTACAATTCCCTTTCGATATCACCAATGCCTCTGAGAATCCCAATCCTGATATGTCGAAAAACGTGGTGCCACTACCCGTAGATGAGTACCGAACCCGAAATTATTTTGTAGAAATAACCTCACCCAAAAGATTCAAATTTTACGGAAATTTCCTCATTTATGGTGGTAAAAATTTTAGAAGCGAAAAAATAAATGACGGTAAAGTTTTGGGCATAGAATCAACATTTAACTACCGAATTCAACCTTATGGCATATTGGCTATGGATGTGTTTTATACCGATATAAAGATGCAAAAACCATACAACTCGGTGAAATATTGGCTAATAGGCCCAAAAGCGGAAATGTCTTTTTCAAAATCGGTGTTTTTGAGTACGTATTTTCAGTATAATTCTCAAACCAACAATACTAATATTAACAGTCGCTTGCAGTGGAGATTTAAGCCCGTTAGTGATATATTTTTGGTGTTTACCGACAATTATTTCGCCGAGCAAATTCCGAGATTCGGCATACAACCGTGGACGCCAAAAAACCGAGCTTTGATATTAAAAATGACTTATTGGTTAAATGTGTAAACTTTAAAACAAAATGAAAATCAACAAATTAAGTATCTTTTTTTTATTATTCCCCATTGGCACTTTCGCCCAAATGGTGACTTCAGAAGTTTTAAAACTGACTGAAACCATTGATACCAATAAAATCAAAGCACACGTTGCCTATTTGGCGAGTGATGCTCTTTTGGGCAGAAAACCTGGCAAACCAGGCTACCAAATGGCAGTGGATTATGTCATTAAAGAATATAAAAGCATGGGTATTCTGCCGGCTGGCGAAAATGGAGGCTACACCCAAAAAGTAGTTTTAAGAAATTCAAAATTGGTTAAGGAAAAAACGAGTCTAAATTTTGCCCAAAATGACGGTTCTTCCAAAAAATTAACCCTCGGCGAAGATTACTTATTCTATGCCAATCCCGAAAGAGCAAAAGTTGATTTCAACGCACCTTTGGTTTTTGTAGGCTCCGGAATTGACGCTCCAGAACTGGGTTTTAATGATTACAAAAACATTGACGTGAAAGGAAAAATCTGTGTGATTTTGCAAAAATCGCCTGATAACGTACCTGCCAACGTAAAGCTACACCTCAGATATCCAAGCACTTATCAAGACTATGCTCTGAAACACGGAGCCGTAGGTGTTTTGCTTTGCAACTATGAAAATAATACGGCTCGTTTTAAAGTCGGAGCCAATTTATCCATTCAAGGTGGAAGCACTGTAGCTATAAAACCAGATGGCAAACTGACTCCTTCGGCCAATTATATGGGCGGTAATATCCAAGTAGCGGGTAGCATTACGGTAGATGTGTTGAAAGATTTGATGAAAGCCAATGGCCTGAATCTGGAAGAAATTTGGAAAGGTTTGGAAAAAGGGAACTACGTAAGCCAAAACCTACAAACAACTGCATCAGGCATTTACGAGTCTGTTTATAGCGATATTGAAAGCTACAACGTCATTGGCAAAATAGAAGGCACTCACAAAAAACTAAAGAAAGAATACGTTATTCATTCTGCTCATTTAGATCATTTGGGAGTTGGAAAAGCCATAGAAGGCGACTCGATTTATAACGGTGCCCACGACAACGCCTCTGGAGTAGCAGCCGCTCTGGAAATAGCCAGAACTTACAGCCAATTGCCAGTAAAACCCAAACGGAGTATATTATTTTTGATGTGTACAGCTGAGGAAATGGGTCTTTTAGGGTCAGCCTATTTTGCAAATAATCCTACTGTTCCGAAAAAAGATATTGTGGTGGATGTAAACACCGACATGCCGACATTTTTGGCCCAGCTGGAATCTATAGCACCGCTTGGAGCCGAGCACAGCACTTTAGATGATATCACAAAAAAGGCTGCAAATCTATTGAATCTGAGCATTGAATCCGACCCAGAACCAACAGAAGGACGTTTTGTGAGAAGTGACCAATACAGCTTTGTGAAGGCGGGAATTCCGGCCTTACATGTCAAGTTTGGTCACATAAATTCCAACAAAAACCTAGCTGAAGACGTGAAAAAATGGCGTGCGGCACATTATCACAGACCTTCTGACCAAATTGAAAATGGTTTTGTGTGGTCGGCGAGCCGTAAATATGCTCAGGTGAATTTCTTAATTAGCTACATGGCTGCTCAAGACAAAAAACGTGTGGCGTGGAAGAAAGATGATTTCTTTTATTTAAGGTTGAAGAAGTGAATTTTGCCTTGTGTTAAAATTGAACACAGATGACACGGATTTGACAGAGATGCACTGATTAATAAATTACCTGCATAGGTATGTTTATCTGTTTTTTTTAAAAACTAAAATATTAAAGAAAAATC
>CAMCYZ010000076.1 GCA_945885545.1 Spirosoma fluviale | reverse complement strand
CTTCCACCTGCTGTGGCGAAATGAGGTTGACCACCGCCACCACCTTTCATGGCTTTTGCTGCTTCTCTCACCGTGTTGCCAGCATTCAAGCCTTTCTCAGTAACCAAAGCTTCGTCAATCATAACTGCCAAACTCGGCTTTTGGTTTATAACCGTACCCAAAATCACCACGGCATTCTCCATGTGTTTTTTGAGGTCGTAGGCCAATTGTCTCAAACTATCAGCAGAAGGTACTTCCACTTTTTCGGCAATAAACATGATATCACCATTATTTTGTATTTTGCTCAAAAGCTCAGTTTTGATTATCTGAAGTTTCTCGTTCTCAAGACTTTCTATCTTTCTTTGAAGCTGGTTCTTTTCCTCTATTAATGCTTCAACGGCTTTCGGCAAATCTACAGCACCTTTTAGTAATCCTTTGATTTGATCCAAGGTTTCGCCTTGTTTTCTGATCATTTCCAAGGCTTTTTTGCCTGTGATGGCTTCTACACGGCGTACACCTGCTGAAACAGAACCTTCTGAGGTAAATTTGAAAAGACCTATTTCTCCCGTGTAAGGCACGTGTGTACCGCCACAAAGTTCTACTGAGAAATTTGAGTCATAGGTAATAACCCTAACGAAATCGCCATATTTTTCACCAAAAGTAGCGGTAGCTCCAAAGTTCATGGCTTCGGCTATTGGCACATTGCGTTTTTCGTCTAAGGCTATATTTTCTCTTATTTTTTCATTGACGATATCTTCAATTTGAAGCAATTCTTCATCAGTAACTTTTGAGAAATGCGAGAAGTCAAAACGGCTTACTTCATCGTTTTGGAAAGATCCTCTTTGAACTACGTGACTTCCTAAAACCTTACGCATGGCCGAAAGCATCAAGTGCGTAGCCGTGTGGTTTTTCTCAATATCTTTTCTTCTTTCTGAATCTATTTTAGCAAAAACATTGATAGGAGTTTGCGATTGCTCCAATACATCTACCATCTTGCTATTTTTGGTAATATGAACAAAAAGGTCGTTTTCTTTCTTGGTATCAATTACCTGAAGCACATGGTTTTGTCCATTTAACTCAAATGAAATCGTGCCAATATCGCCCACTTGTCCACCCATTTCGGCATAAAAAGGGGTTTGATCCAAAACAATGTGCAATTCATCACCAGCCTTAGTTTTTACTGAGCGATATTTCATCAATTGAGCAGGTGATTCCTCAAAATCATAGCCCAAAAACTCTACACCATCCACATCGCCTAATTCAATCCAATCAGCAGCTTCTTTTGTTGCATCTTTACGACTTCTGGCTTTTTGCTCATCTAAGGCACTTTTGAAACCTTCTTCGTTTATCGAAAATCCTTTTTCACGAGCAATAAGTGCAGTTAAATCCACTGGGAATCCGAAAGTGTCAGAAAGCTCGAACACGGTGTTTCCGTCCAAAGTTTTGGTTTCGATGGTTTTGGCATCTCCAAAAATATGGTCCAATCTCTTTAGACCCAATTCCAAAGTTCTGAGGAAAGTTTTTTCTTCTTCTTCTACTACCTTGGTTACAAAATCAACCTGAGCGTGTAATTCAAGGAACACGTACTCAAATTGCGTAGCCAAAACGGGCACCAATTTGCACATAAATGGCTCTCTGAAATCCAAATATGAATAACCATAACGAACGGCTCTTCTCAATATTCGACGAATAACATAGCCCGCTTTGGCGTTGGAAGGCAACTGACCGTCGGCGATAGCGAAACTCACCGCTCTTAGGTGGTCAGAGATTACTCTCATGGCCACGTCAATATAGTTATCAGAGCTTAGTGTACCATTTACGCCATATTTTTTGCCAGAAAGTTCTTCAATAACGGCAATCGTATTTTGGAAAATATCAGTATCGTAGTTTGATTTTTTACCTTGAATGGCCATGCAAAGACGCTCAAAACCCATGCCTGTGTCAACATGTTTTGCAGGAAGTGTCAAAAGCGAACCATCTGCTTTACGCTCAAACTGCATGAATACGTTGTTCCAAATCTCTACGACTTGTGGGTGATCGTTGTTAACCAATTCTTTACCTCCAATAATGTCAATTTCTTCTTGGTCACGAAGGTCAATGTGGATTTCAGAACATGGTCCACAAGGGCCAATATCGCCCATTTCCCAGAAATTGTCTTTTTTGTTGCCCAGAATGATTCTCTCATCATTACCAATAATTTCTTTCCAGATATCAAATGCTTCTTGGTCAAAAGGCACTCCGTCTTTTTCATCTCCTTGAAAAACAGATACATAGATTCTGTCTTTAGGCAATTTATAAACTTCAGTTAACAATTCCCAGGACCAAGTCAAAGCTTCTTTTTTGAAATAATCGCCAAAAGACCAGTTGCCCAACATCTCAAACATGGTGTGGTGGTAGGTGTCGAATCCAACTTCTTCCAAGTCATTGTGTTTTCCACTCACGCGAAGGCATTTTTGAGTATCGGCTATTCTAGATTTTGGCGGAGTGCCATTGCCTAGGAAAAAGTCCTTAAACTGAGCCATTCCTGAGTTATTAAACATCAAAGTGGGGTCGTTTTTAGCCACTAATGGGGCAGAAGGGACAATTAAATGGCCTTTTGAAACAAAAAAATCTAAGAATGCTTTCCTGATCTGATGCGAAGTCATATAAAACGTATATTAATTTTCTATAAAAGAGGTGCAAAATTAGGTTTTTTTGGTCATTTTAAGAATATAATATTGAATATTCTTTTAAAACTAAAGAATTAGTTTTAAGTTTAAGTTTTAATCCAAAAAACGAATGAAAACACTACTTGTTTACATCTTTTTACAATTATCATTTCTTGCCGTTTTCACTCAAAAAATCATTTTTCTAGAAAATAAAGAGGCTTATGACCGCTTACAAAAATATAAAACAAAGATTCAGCCTGATGAAGAAATCAGAAAAGGAATTTGGAAAAACAATGGTTTGGTGCAAAAAAGGCTAATGATGTCTTTGAAAAAGGAAACTAAATTGGTGCCTTTACAAGACGCTGAGGTTAGTCTGAGTTATCTCATTTGTGTCAATAAAAACAATGAAGTTGACAGCCTGAAATATTATTTTGGGAAATATGTTGGGAGAATGGAAGGTGGAAAAACAAGATTTGATTTTGAATATTTCGATCCGAAGTCTGATGTTTTGGCTCTAGAGTTGAATAAGATATTTAGTAATGTATTGAAAAACACTACATTTTATTTTAATCCTATGCGGCCGTACGAAATATTCGGAGGATTAAGCTTCAATCAGTATTTGACCAAAATTGTTGGTGCTGAAGATAGAGCTAATGAGCTTTTAAAGGCAAAAAAAGATACGGTTAAGGTGTTGAATTTGAGCAATTTGGGCTTAAAAAAACTTCCCAATAAAATTTATAATTTGAAAAATCTGGAAGAATTAGATTTGAGCAAAAATGAATTTGAGGTATTTAGATTAAATACCAAAAAGTTGCCCAAATTAAAGAAAATTCTTCTTTCGGAGAATATGTTGAGCGAAAATTCAATTAGAATAAAAAGGAATAAGCACGTGCAGATTCTCAGTTTAAGTGATAATGTCTTTGAGGCTTTCCCCAAGAGAATTCAAAGAAACAAAGGACTGAAAGATGTTCATCTAGCCAATAACTTTATAAAAACCACGAATGAAATTAGATTTAAAAAATTGAAGACACTAGAGTTCCTGAATTTTTACAATAACCAAATCGCTTCGCTTTCTGACAACGTAGGGTTTTTAGAAAACCTACAGATTTTGGATCTTTACCACAATCAGTTGAGTTTTTTACCTCCAAATATCGTAAAACTAAAAAATCTTCAAACATTGTCGGTTTCAAACAATATTCTTTGGGAATTTCCGAGCAAAATTCAAGACTTGGTGAATCTTAAAATACTTTATGCACATCACAATAAGTTGAGCTCTGTTAATTTTTTACCTCCTAATCTTGAAAACCTAGACTTGGGCTATAATCTGTTAGAGTCGGTTCCCTCTGCACTCAAAACAGTACCTCATTTAACGGATTTAGATATTTCAAACAACAAAATTACATCTGGATCTGAAATATTGAAACGGATTCCGGGTCTGCAAAAAGTATTTTTGTCTTTGAATGATTTTGAATCTGACCCTGCAAAATTTGCAGAACTCCAACAAATAATTGTAGATTTGGAGAAAAAATCGGTTAAAGTCAAATGAAAGATTCATTACTGAGACTTTAGACGCACAGAGAAATGAATATTTCTTGGCGTTTTTGTGCCTTAGCGGTAAATAGTAAATATATGAAATTGTTTTTTAGTACGGACGAAGTAGCACAACAATTGGAGATTCCGGTCACGACGGTAGATTTCTATGTTCGTACCTTTAGACTGAACATCCTGAAAGTTGGCAAAAATCGAAAGTATTCCCACACTGACATCGAAAAGCTTCAAAAAATTGTGGATTTGATTCACAAAGAAGGCTTTACGATAGAGGGAGCCAAGGATAAACTCAAAACCAAGGAGGTAATAGAGTCTGTAAATGAGGAGGTGGTGAGGAGGCTGAAAGAAATTAAAAAAACTTTAGAATTTATAAAAGTAGGATTAGAAAGATAAATCTATGCAAGAAGACTTGGTTTACGAAATTGCACTGAGCAAGACCGAAGGCATTGGTGGTGTGATGTTTAAGCAACTCTTAAACACCTTTGGGAGTGCCAAAGAGGTGTTTGAAACACCGACTGCTAAGCTTTTGAAGTTGCCTAACATGGGTAAATTTACACTTGCCAAAATAAAAGAAAATCGGGATGCACTTATCCAAGCTGAAACTATAGTCAGTCAAAGTGCCAAAAACAATATCCGAATTGTCACCTTCAAGCAAGACGAATACCCCAAAAAGCTAAAAGGTATTTTTGAGGCCCCGCCTATTCTCTTTTTTAAGGGAAAAGGGAATTTGGAATATCCCAAAACCTTAGCTATTGTTGGTACAAGAGACGCTTCTGAGTATGGTAAAAAATCAACAGAGGAAATCGTGGCTTCTCTCAAAGAGCATAATGTGCAGATAGTGAGTGGATTGGCTTATGGGATTGATGTTGCGGCACACAAGGCTGCTCTTAAAAACGGGCTTTCGACCATAGGTGTTTTGGCCAATAGCTTGGAAACTGTTTATCCAAGTTCGCACAAAAAAGTGGCCAAGGAAATGGAAGAAATGGGTCTTTTGATATCCGAACAGCCCTATGGAACCATCACAAAACCGTCGTTTTTTGTAGCTAGAAATAGGATTATAGCTGCTTTGGCAGACGCAACTATTGTGGTAGAATCTGCCCGAAAAGGTGGCTCCATGGTTACTGCCGAATACGCAAACAACTACAATAAAGAGGTCTTTGCCATACCGGGAGGGATTTTTCAGAAATATTCAGAAGGCCCTAATTATTTGGTATCCAATAATAAAGCTCAAATTTTCACTAACACACTTGATTTTGTACAATGGATGAAGTGGGATACTGAAAATCATGAAGTTAAGGTGGTTGAAAAGGAAGTGTTGGACCTCTCAAAATATACCCAAGATGAAAGTAAAGTGCTGAGTTTACTTATGCAAAATGGCGAAATGCTCATTGATGACCTAAGTTGGCACTCGCAGATTCATCTCAATAAATTGGCTTCTATTCTTTTAAATCTTGAATTCGCTGATTTGGTTAAACAAAGTCCCGGTAAAAAATTTGCTCTTAGATAAGTTACTTTTTAGCTTTTAAAAGGGTTCTAAAACCCCATGCAAACAGCCCTGTAAGCATCAAAACGATGTTATACATCGAGAAAACCCATTTCAGCAGGCTGAAAGAAGACGCCAATTTTACGATAAAATTTATTTTTTCGGGATAAACAAGGAAGAGGTAACCTGTACTTAGGTTTTCAAAAATATCTGCAAATCCAATGAGGAACGGAAAAACGTTAAACAATTGAAAGTAATGATTGCTCGAAAACGAATTTCTAAAAAACAAACTCAGCAGCAAACTGTAAGAAATACAATAAATGATAGGGTACAGCAAGTCGATAAAAAAGACGTAGATTTTGTAGTAAAATCTACCAGCTTGTCCTATGGCATCCATTAAACCATAAAACTGGGAGCTATTATATCCAAATCGCATTTCTAATAAAACCTGATTTTGCTGCGGATTAACGAGCATTTCCATTTTTGGAATTATAAAAAAAGCAAAAATCACTTGTGATAAAAAAGCCAGCAGAATCATTTTTAAACTCGCTCCAGCATGTAAATAGGCCGAAAATCTTCTCAGATTTTTTAACATTTCGTCATTAGGGTATCTGAGAGCAATTTAGGAAAAAAGACTTTCGCAGTCAATCAATTTTTCAGAAATTCAATCCCAACGAAAAACCAAAGTTAGGTTGAACGCCCTCTCTAATCACAAATGTGGTTAAAGCACCATTGTCATTTCCTCCATAATACCCAGAGAGGTTGACATTCTGAGGAACGGTATCTTTTATTTCTTTCGATTTTTTTTGCGACAAAAACCTAATTCCGCCACCAATATAGGTGTCGATGTAAAGATTTTGGAAAATGGTAAACTGCAAGCCGATATTCATATTAGGCATAACGCCCAAGTATGAAATTCTACCAAAATTACGGTAAAACTTGGAGTCCATGTTATTGGGCTTATTTGCATCGTTTATGTAATAAAATCCGCCTCTATCAAAGTCGTTTACATTGTATTCTACCTTTATACCCGGCGAAAGATAAACGCCGAATTTAGATTTGTCATTGATAAAGCTGTATTTATCACCTGAGAAAAATCCGGGGACATAAAATCTTCTTTCAACACTAAAAGTCGCCCCTTGCCATTTGGAGTTTTGTTTATAGGCAGAAACAGCACTATAGCTGTCGTAAATGTCGTTTTTACGATTGATATATCTGATGCCCAAGCCTATCACCGTACTTCTTGTTCTGGATTTATTAAATATTTCCTCTCCAAAGTTCATTGAGCCTGTTATCAGGCTAAATGGCTGAAATTTGAAGATTTTCAAAGGTTTTTCTGCGTTTTGTTGGGCCATGCTGGCCAACGAGCCGAATGTGAAAATTGCGAGTAGGAAATTTTTCATCTTCTTGTTGTTGTTAAGAAAGAGTAAATTTAGATCAATAACGTTTGAATAGTTATGATGTTTCTCATAAAATTATTTGGAGGATAAAATAAATGCTATTTTTTTAGCCTTTCTACGCTGATTTTTTGTTTGATCATTATTGAATTATCTTTGAAGTAAATATTTCTAGCTATGAGTTTTTCGTTAATTTCTGATTTTAAACCTACTGGCGATCAACCACAAGCCATTGAGCAGTTGGTAAAAGCCATAGAAGGTGGCGAAAGATCCAATGTGCTTTTGGGTGTAACTGGTAGCGGTAAAACTTTTACGATAGCCAACGTCATTCAGCAAATCGACAGGCCGATTTTGATTCTGAGTCACAACAAAACGCTTGCTGCTCAACTTTATGGAGAATTCAAACAGTTTTTTCCTGAAAATGCGGTTGAGTATTTTATTTCTTACTATGATTATTACCAGCCTGAGGCTTTTATTGCTTCTACTAATACTTATATAGAAAAAGACCTGATGATCAATCAGGAAATAGACAGATTGCGACTTTCAACGGTGTCTTCTTTGATGTCAGGCAGGCGTGATATTGTGGTTATAGCCTCAGTATCTTGTATTTATGGTGCAGGAAATCCCAATGAGTTCAAACAAAGTATCATAAAAGTTGCAGTTGGCGATGTCATTAGTCGCAATAAGTTTCTGTACAAATTGGTAGAAATACTCTATTCAAGAACAGAGGTAGAGTTTAACCGAGGTACATTCAGGGTGAAAGGCGACACTGTGGATGTGTATCCAGGTTACGCCGATTTTGCTTTTAGAATTATCTTCTTCGGTGATGACATAGAGGAAATTCAGATGATAGATGCTAACTCTGGAAAGAAAATTAGGTCAGAGCCTAAAATCGTGATTCCGCCTGCCAATTTGTTTGTGACCGGAAAAGAAGTCATGCAGGAATCTATAAAGCTGATTCAGGATGATATGGTGGCTCAAATTAAGTATTTTGAGAGCGAAGGTCGGGTGTTGGAGGCTCAAAGAATACAAGAGCGTACGGAATTTGATTTGGAAATGATGCGTGAGTTGGGCTATTGCAGCGGTATAGAGAACTATTCAAGGTATTTTGACAAACGCAAGGCGGGTGAACGTCCTTTCTGTCTTTTAGATTATTTTCCGGAGGATTTTCTGTTGGTGGTGGATGAAAGCCATGTAAGTATGCCGCAAATCAGGGCCATGTATGGTGGAGATAGGTCTCGAAAAACAGCTTTGGTAGAGTATGGTTTCAGGCTGCCTTCGGCTATGGATAATCGCCCATTGACTTTTCAGGAGTTCGAAAGCCTAACGCCCCAAACTATTTTTGTAAGTGCCACGCCATCAGATTATGAACTGAATATGGCCGGTGGGGTAGTGGTGGAGCAAATTATTAGGCCAACTGGACTTTTGGATCCTGAAATTGATGTAAGACCAAGTCTCAACCAAATCGATGATCTTTTAGATGAAATAAACGGCAGAATCAAAAAAGATGAGCGTGTGTTGGTGACTACACTTACCAAACGCATGGCTGAGGAATTGAGCAAATATTTAGAGAGAGTCGGTATAAAAGGACGTTACATTCACTCCGAAATCAAGACGATGGAAAGAGTGGAGATTTTGCGTGAATTGCGTTTAGGAGTAATTGACGTTTTGGTGGGCGTAAACCTTTTGCGAGAAGGATTGGATTTGCCAGAAGTTTCTTTGGTGGCCATTATGGATGCCGATAAAGAGGGTTTTTTAAGAGATATTCGTTCATTGATACAAACCATCGGAAGAGCAGCACGTAACTCCAACGGCAAAGTGATAATGTATGCCGATCGCATGACGGGATCGATGCAAAAGGCTATAGATGAGACCAATAGGCGTAGAATTATACAAATAGAATACAACGAAGCCAACGGAATTACACCAACCACTATTCTGAAAAGTAAGGAGGCCATTATGGAGCAAACCTCTATTGCGGACTTTAAACCTTCTACAAAAGGCTATTATGTAGAACCTGATAGAATCAACTTGGCGGCAGATCCGATAATGGCCTATATGGGCAAACCACAATTGGAAACACTCTTCAAAGAAGCCAAAGCCAAAATGGAAAAGGCAGCCTCAGAATTAGACTTCTTACAAGCAGCCAGATTTAGAGACGAAATGAATCAATTGAAAGAAAGGCTAGGGGAGTTGGAAAAGGTTGGTTAAAGATTTAATTCCCCGAATTATTGGGACTTTGAAAGTTTAAATGGCAGGCTATTAATGACTTTCGGGGTTGGAGTTACTTATAAATTTAACTGATTTAAAAATCTACTTTAAAACTAAAAATTGGTACCAAAGGCAATGCATAACTGTAAAGTATGTTTTTGGTGCTGTTGTTGTATCGTTCTTGGATTATATTTTTTCGGTTTGTTAGGTTTTGTATATCAGCACTCAATGCCCAAGTTGCTTTTTTAAGGTTAATCTTTAATGCCAGTCCCAAATCTATTCTCCAATAGTCGGGCAGTTTAGGCTCAAATGCTTTTGCAACATCATTAACTGTAGTATTTCTTTTTATTGATTCAGCCAAATTTATTGGAATATACCTATTGCCACCCCTCCACATTAGACGGCTATTTACCACCAAAAATTTATTTTTTTGTTTGCTGACAGAAAATTCTTTCCCGCCGAGAATATTTCCCGCATAGGTATTATTAAAAACTGTATTTCGCCATTTGCCATCCCTTGCCAAAAACTTAGAATCGAATAATGACCCCGTGAACATAAAATAATAGTTTTTATTAAAGTAACGTTCTAAGGTAAGCTCTATTCCTTTATTTTCGCCTTCACCTTCGTTGGTCATTACGTTGTTAATAAGTCCAGCCGATGCATTGAGCATGGAAAACAAACTCCTTCGGTTGGTATCAATAGGTACTTCAAATAGTTTTTGGTAATAAGCTTCAATTTTTAGATTCCAATTCGGATTTAGTATCCTATTATAGCCCACGACATAATGTGCGGCACGTGTCAGTCCTAAGTTTTCATTTGGCTTTTCGAAAATTTCTCCTGTTTTTCTCCTTTTCAAAAGATAGACCGAGATTGGCTCAAGGCGGCTGTGTAAACCAAAACCGGCAGTTAAAGCATTTTTAGTATTTACTTGATATTTTGCTGCAAGCCTAGGTTCAAACGTTTGATTATTGTTGAGCAAAAACTTATTATAATGAACTCCTCCAGAAAAGCTGATTTTTCTATTAATATTAAATTTTAACTGGGAATAGGATTGGAAAAAAAACGTATTATCATGTTCAAATAGAAAATTCACTAATCTATTCCGTGAATTATCTCTCCGATTATCGTCAAATTCGTAACCCAAATTGCTAAAGACAATTCCCGTTCTGAGACTTGCTTTTGAGCTGATTTTGTAATTGTAAAAAGACGAAAAACGGAGGTTGTCATATTGAAACAATTTTTGTTTGTTCACCACCCAAGTTTTGTTGGAAAGTAAAATTTCCTCAAATTCTTCTGCTCTTTCCCTTGAAGCCATCAAAACCGAATATAAATATCCTTTTTTGCCTACCGAATAAGTATTGCTCAGGCCTATCACACCCGTATTGCCCTGATTGTTTTGTACAGAGTTAAGGTCTTTGTCATCAGTTCGATTGAGACCACCAAAACCCCACAACGCAAATGTACCTAATTTTTTTGTAGGAAAATTAAGAGTGAAATTCATGTCTCTGTAAGCAGGGCTGAACCCACCAGTTTCGATTTTTAGTAGTCCAGATTTTAGCAATAATTCTAAAGTTGAATATCTAAAGTTAAATCGATAAGAAGCCCCTTTTTTGTTGATTGGGCCCTCGGCTGAAGTTTCAATGCCTATCACACTCAATTGTGCCATGAACTCATGTTTTTGATTATTTCCTCGTCTAAATTTCAAGTCAAAAACACCAGACAAAGCATTTCCATATTCTGACGGAAATGCACCAGTTAGAAAATCCGAATTTGCTAAACTGCCACTGTTCAACATGCTAATTACCCCGCTTGTGGAACCTTGGCCATCTCCAAAATGATTCGGGTTCGGTATTTCCACTCCTTCAATTCTCCAAAGTAATCCTTTGGGTGAGTTACCCCTAATTACGATTTCATTGTTTTGGTCGTTGCCAGAAGAGGTTACGCCGGCGAAAGACATAACCATTCTAGAAGCGTCAGCATATCCACCGGCATATCTATTGCTTTCTTGAACGCTAAATTGCCTTCCACTGACCAGTGCCATATCATTGATGGTTTGGTCTTTTAGATTTTCTTTGTGAACTATAAGCTCGTTTAAAGTCGTTACACTCTCCGATAGTTCTACAGACAATACAGTTTCTTTTCCACTTCCAAGTTCAATGTTTGCCAAAGTAGATTTATCGTAACCTACCAAAGAAAAATAAAGTGAATATCGTCCAATTGGTAATTTAGGACAAGAAAACGAACCGTCTGTACTTGAGCTTACGGTGAGATTTATAGGTAAAATATTCACATTTACACCAGGTAAACCTGCCTGGGTTTCCTTATCAATTATTTTTCCACGAAGATTCTGGGTAGGAGTTTGGCCAAACCCCGCTACTACAAAAAGAGCAAAAAATATAAAATGATAAACTTTTGACATCATAATTATCTCAGGACAAATGTATGGTTTCAAAAGCAAATCCGCAATACTGCATATTGAGCAACCCAAACATAATTACTTTATTTTGAAAAACTTTTGCCATCCTTCTGTTGGGGCTATTCATTGTTCTCTAAGGAATTTCTGTTTTTAAAAGAACGCTGTTTAGTTACTGATTCATGACATTTTCTGTAAACACTTACTTTTAGTGTTTTAGGCAGTCATATTTCCAAAGGTATTCCCGCTTGTCGAAATTTGGCAAAATAGCAAATTTTATAAATTACCATAATAAACGGACTACTTTAGTTATTTTAGCACAGATATCCATCAAGGTCTTGGATGCTTACTTGCTTTCGGGCAATGCATGCAAAAGTTCTAAGCCAACTGAAGAACGAGGTTTAAATCCTTCCCAAGTTTTGGTATTGGAATCTTGCGGTACAGTCAGGTATTTGCCAAAGTCTTTCTGCTTTAAATGAATTCCTAAAAACGCGGTCACAAAATGCTGATTGATGTTATTGATGCGTTTTTCGTTCCATGAAGGTTCGGCGTATCTATAATATTCGTCAATGTGCAAACCGGGTTGTAGAGATTCTGCCGGCGGAGGATTTGGAGCCACATTGTGGCGGGCGTTCATGTAGGTCAGCATATATCTATCAGTATTTACCACACCATTATAGATTGCTTTTATTCCTTTTTCATATCCAGAAATATCGTCTTGGTTTCCTGCAAAAAAGAAAGTGGGTATTTTCAGACCTTTCAAACTTTCAGTATCCCAAACGCCACGCTCCATGCCCCATGGAGCAAATGCTACCACCGCTTTTATTCGTGGATCTAAGCTTGCTTTATACTCAGCATTTGAGCCCAATCTGCTTTCTAAGGCCTTGCTTCCACCTGTCATGGCACCGAAAAGTTTCAGGGAATTATCGCTATATCCCGCTCCAGCAACATTTAAAACTCCATAACCGCCCATCGAATAGCCAATTAAACCCGTATTATCGGCATCAACTAATCCTGCAAGAAATTCTTTGCTTTTTCCAAACTCTGCCATTTGATTTAAAACAAAAAGAACATCTTTTGAGCGATTGAGCAAGGTGCTTGGAAATGCCGCAGCATCTCTAAAGGTAGATTCCGTGTGGTCAATAGCCACTACAATATAACCTTTAGAGGCTAGGTTTTCGGTTAAATAAGTTAGGAGTAATCTCGACCCCAAATAGCCGTGTGAAACTATTACGAGCGGGAATTTTCCTACTGAACTCAAGGGTTTTGCATCTCTTGCGGCTCTTCCATTAAAAGTAAACGGAATTAACGGCCTTTTGGGGTCGTTCGAAGAACCCATTACTTCGTCATAAACGACCCATTCTTTTTGTTCAGTACTTATGTTTGCTGGATACCAAACCTCAATTTTCAGTTTTCTATCATAAAATGCCGTTTCTGTGCCTTTAGATTTCAAAATATCCAGCTGGTTTTTATTGGTAAAATTTAATGTTCGTACCCCAACTTTATATTCGCCCCGAGCCGATAAAACGGGTGCATCTGGAAGAGCATCGCCATAGACGAAGTCTGTTTTTTGTGCTAAAGAAGCCAAAGAGATAAGGAAGACCAGAGCAAGACTGAAAAGCTTATAACTTTTTTTCATTTATTGTTTTATTAAGGTTTGAATGTGTAACAAAGCTATGAAAGGATTGTTCATTTGATTCTAAATTACAAAAAAAAGCCCATCCAGAATATACTAAATGGGTAATTTCTATCTCTGAATGATTTTAATTTTTAGGTACCAAAACACCATCTGCCACAAAAGCCAGCTCCGTTTTTGGCGATGTGATTTTCGCGATTTCTTCTTTTGATTTGCCGGCGTCTTCGGCATAGTGCTGTAATTCCGCCACACTAGTAGTTTTTACGGCAGGAATTCCCTCAAAAATTACTTTTTTCCCAGCAATATCTTTAGGAACAAAAAAAGCATAATCCTTAAATGTTACTCGCATGGTCTGGCCATCGGCAGTTTTGATTTTCATCCAACATCCCGCTGCTTGACAAACCGATTCCACTTCTCCTTCAATTTTTACGGGAGTAGCCGCAAAATCTTTTTTGGCTTTTAATGAAGCAGCTTCGGTCGATCCTTTCGGTTTAATTTTCTTTCCAAAAGCATCATATTTTTGCCCAAAGGCAATACTAGTCAAACCCAAAAATAGAATTGTGATAAATAAATTTTTCATTTTGTTGATTAATTTAAAACCTCCAGCCAACCTTTACAGACTTGACCGTCGGGTATTGTTAATAAATAATAATACGTTCCAGCATTTATTTTATTTCCCCAGTCGTTTTGATAATTGAAATCCTCGAATATCTTTTTTCCCCAAGCATTAAAAATCTGTAAGGCACTTGTGGGGTATCCAACTACAAAGGTATCATTTTTTTTGTCATTGTTTGGTGTTATAACATTCGGGATGATTCCGTCGTAAGTTTTCAAGTCAATGTTTTTACTTACTTCAAAAGTACAGCCCGAATTGCTCAATCCTTTCAAAGTGAGGACAGTATTTAAGTTGGTTTTGACCGAAAAAAAGGAGACATCGGAAGTTTCGGGATTTTCTCCAATTTTCCAAATATAGCTTGAAGCACCGCTGCTTTTGTTATTAAAAATTACCTCAGACGGTTTATGACAGGCATATTTATAGTCAAAATCAAAGGCAAGTTTTACGCTCTCGTCCACAGTAATTACCACCGATTTTTGAGGATTACAGCCGTCGGGATAAAATGCTTTTACAACGTAAGTGCTTGTTTTGCTTGGCTTTACACTTATGCTGGCTTTGGTGGAGTCCGAAATTCCTTCTCCCGACCAAACAAATCTATCGGCCAATCCTGATGCATTTAAACTTATGGCATTTCCTTTACAAACAGTTGAATTATTGGTAGCTCCAAAGTCTGTTTTGGTGTTTTCGACATTTACTTTGATGTTTTTCTTTATGCTACATTCTTCGTTAGCAATCTCCACAGTGAAAACTTGGGTATTCTGTACTTTGGTCGTTACGCTATCTTTTGTAGAGATGGTAAAAAATTGTGCAGGAGACCACTTATATGTTTTTCCGCCCGATGCATTCATAAATACTTGAGCCCCTGGACAAACTGTGGTGTCTTTAGAAACTGTGTTGGTGAAGGATTTAACCTTCAAAGTTCTGAAGGTAGAATCGACTGCCTTGCAAGTGACTTTATTATAGGCTATTAACTTTATTTTGTATTGGCCCGAATCCGTAAAAGTATAGTTGATGTTTTCTCCAGTAGAAACTTTCGAATTGTTGACGTACCATTCAAATGTTTCGCCACCAACAGTATTGTTATCAAAATCTATCTTAGTAGGGGCACAGATTTCTGTTGGATTTACTTTTGAGCCGTCTTTGAGGTCAAATTTGGCATTAAGAGCATCTAAACTAAATTTAAAAGCCGCCATGTTACAATTTCCATTTCTATGGTTCGATTCTACGGCATTTTTTAGTGGAAATTCTACAAATCCAAATGTCTTGCACACACAAGCCGAATGATAAATGGTGCCATTTTTGTCGAAACGGCAAGTTCCGCCATCTAGGTGGTCGCCACGCTCTTCGTCGGCTTTGGCGGGTGGAGTTGACCCAAAATAAGTTCCATAAAGCAATGATTTGAAGCCTTTTTCGAAAATAGCAAAGTAGTAATTACTTCCAGAAGTGGTTTTTTTAAAGGCATTTTCGGTTATTGGTAATCCTTTTGTGGTGCTGTTTTTGTTAAAACCGTTTTCTGAGTTTACCCTGCCACCCCAACCAGAAACATAAATATTTCCACAGTCATTTACCATAAAGGCTGTAGGAACTATGTCAACTGTACCGAATCCACGTCCAGTGCCAAATATGGATGAGAATTTTGAGACAGAGAGGTTGTTGGACAAAACTTGCAGAAATTGACCACTTTTGGCGTTTTGATAAAGACCACTCGTAACCGCATATTCGCCAAGAGTTGAACCTAACGTATACACATTTCCTTCTAAATCCAGGTCTATCAAGTGTGCCAAATCTCCTTTGGAAGTACCTATAAAAGTGGAAGCCGAAAGTATATTGTTTTCTATTTTTACTATGAACCCTTCCGTGTCACCGCCAAAAGTTTTTCGGAAACCCTGACTCGTAATGGGGAAATCTTTGCTCAAAGTTACACCACAGACATAGATATTATTGGCTTTGTCAACTCTTATACCGTATGCGGCGTCATAATTGCTTCCACCAATAAATGTACTGAATATTAGCTTGTTGCAATATTTATTTAGCTTGAAAACTACTGCGTCGTAGGTCGATTTTTTGGTTTGAGTGGCTCCTGCTACGGGGAAATTCGATGAAGTGCTTACGCTAGCAACATAAATATTGTCTGTGGCATCCACATACACTTCTCCTCTAAATTCGTCACCGTAATTTTGTATTTCTAAAGCCCGAAAGTCATGAATTCCATCATTTTCGCTTCCGCCCATGTAGGTAGAACCCAATAATTTATCTCCTTTTTCAGAAAGGACACTTACGAAAATGTCTGTTCCCGACAAAAAAGTAATATTTGTTGTAATAGGTGGGCCATTTAGAAATGTTCCTCCGTTGAACGACTGATCGAAACTGCTAGAAGTCATTGGGAAGTTTGAGGATGAGGTAGTTCCGAAAACAACCAATTCGTCTTTTGAATTTACAATCAAACTATGCGGCACT
>CAMCYZ010000075.1 GCA_945885545.1 Spirosoma fluviale | reverse complement strand
TATCAGGTTGGTACATATCTTTCCAACTTCCTATCTTTCCAACTTCCTATCTTTCCAACTTCCTATCTTTCCAACTTCCTATCTTTCCAACTTCCTATCTTTCCAACTTCCTATCTTTCCAACTTCCTATCTTTCCAACTTCCTAACTTTCCAACCTCCTAACTTTACAACTTCCTCTCTTTCCAACTTTCCAACATTCTAACTTTCCAACTTCCTCTCTTTCCAACTTTCAAAGCACCAACTCCCTACCATTTTTCCCAAGGATATTTCTTCTTGGTTTTTCTAGATCCATTTGGCATTAAAACAGCATCGGGAGCCTTTTCTCCTTTCTTTTTTTCCCAAAAAAAATGTATTCTTGGCGGCACTAAATACCTTCCAGAATACACACCTGCAACCACGTCGTCGTGCTGATGTTCCATTCTTACATGACAGGTGTTCATTGGGCAGCGTGGAGCCCAACATGAAGTCACGCCCAACAAAATAAAAATTAATAGTAAACTTTTCATAGAGGTACTGCTATTCTAATTCCGGCCGTTTTGCTAAAAAAAACGCCTTTTGTGCCGGGCTGTCTTATAGTTCTGTTACTCAAAAAACCAAAATGCAACGGAACGACCTCCATCTCGTCTGGATCCGTAGTGTCATCCATGGTCGTATATTTCCCTAAACCCAAGCCTGCATAAGCGTCTAAAAATAAATGTTTGTGCAAGTGAATATGCTTGCCAAATTTAAAATGTACAATTTGCGTTTTTTCGGTGTACGGCACTATATCCAACTTCGCAAAAGCAGGCAACTGCACCCCTCCTATTCCCGAGGCCATTTCTACCATTCTGTCGTATTTGCCTTGTATATATTCTATCGAGTAATACCTGCCAAAAGGTTTTTTATCCAAACCTGCAAACGGATACCAATCAGAGAAATACATTTTTATTTCTCCTCTAAACTCTGTATTAACATTTTCAGCCTGATTTTTTCTTACATATTTGTTCAGATTCTGTGAGCCTTTTCCTTTGCCATAATCAAAACTAAAACTAAACTTACCAAACGGTGGAGCCAACTCAGCACCATATTGGATAGTGTTGTTGTAACCCATCAAAGCTGTTGGATTAAACCTCAACAATAAAAACGGAATATGCGTAAATTGCACTGGTTTTTTATTAAAAAGAGGCTTGGTCTCGATGTTATACAACTGAGCCACCGCATGGATAAAGAACAAATTGAGAACCAATATTTTAAAAAAAGTCTTCATTAAAGCTCGTTTATTTTTTCCAATTTATTGCTAGCAGTATAGTTCAACTGAACCATGCCTTTAGTGGTTTTTACCAAAACACGTTTTAATCCAGGAACAACCCTCATAAAAGCACCTCCAGACACTGTTGTTTCGGCTATTTTGGCCAATTCCGAGGCATTCCTTACCTCAAAAACACCCAAAACACCATCAGAGTCCAACATGAAAATCTTTCTATTCATGACTTTCAAGTCAAGTATAGCTCCTGACAAGTATTCACTCAGATATATGAGTTCAGTAGACTTGTTGATTTTAAAAAGTGAATACTTCGTTGCCAAGCCCGGTTGGCAAGCTGTTTTTCCTTGCGAAACCACCACAAAGCTATCTACCAAAGCCATTTGGTCACAAATACTAAAAGCATAGTTTTTAAGCTGAACAGTTTTATTGACTTTCGGAAAATAAGCCTTAAGGTCCGTTTTGCTCATCAGCAGCAAAGAGTCTGAACTTCCCGCTATACGCTCAATATCAAGCGAATCTGCCGTATATTTTACCAAATTAAGGTTTGAAATAAAACTAGAGTTAAGAAAATGCATTTCATTTTTCTTTAAAAACACATTCAGGTTGTCGGTGGTCTCATTGAAAAAGTTCTGTTCGGTATTACTTCCCAAAATCCGCAAAGACCCAACTTCCTCCATCTTTGAGCAAGAAATCAGGGCAAAAAATGCCAAAACCATTAAATATCTCCTACTCATCTGTAACAATTTAATTTTTCAGCTATCACCTTTTTCTCCCATTCCACGACAAAATCTACAGAATCTGGGCATTCAAAATACACATTTCTTTCTATCGGGTAATTTGGAAAAGTAAACAAATCTGATTTTCTGTTGACTAGACCAAAATTCACGGGGCTCACTGATAGGGAATCTGCAGATATGAGTCTATTGGCCAACAAATCTAAGCCTATAATTTTGAACGAAATTAAATCATTCCCGCTATCACATATTAGAAATCCGTCTTTTACCGTAAATTTTCTCAAAGCAGGAATATTGATAAAAGCCAAGGCTTCCGGTTTGGTCAAATTTGGATTTTTATAAACATGAATTCCTTTGGCATATTCGGCAACATAAAGGTATTTTTCATCCACAAACATATCAGAAACATTTCCGATGACCCTGGGCTTCTCCAATCTGAGATCGTTCAGTTCTAATTTACTAAGTGAGGTTTTTATAAAATAACCTTCGCTAGCATAGCTGGGGTCGTTTTCTTGAAAATTTTCGAATTTTTGACAAGAAAACATAGTTCCGGCGAAGAAAACAAACAAAAGAATTTTAGGCATTAAGTATGCTTTTTATTTCAAAACAATATTTCAATAAACGTTCCAAAAAGCTCATTTGGTATAAAAAAGGAAAAAATCATATCAGAATTTCATTCCAATATGATTTTCGTAATATCCAATCAACCTTTTCTAGGCCGAAGCATCGCCATTAATTGTAGCCGAAGCCACTCACCGTGCGGAGCCGAAATTCGGTCACTGAGCGGAGCCGATGTGCCGAAGTGCGTTCACTGAGCGGAGCCGAAGTGCTATTTGTTACCATAAGCATAATAATACTTCATGGCTTTGTCCATGTTTTTTTCAAGTTCTGCAATACGAGTAGCATCTGCTGGGTGCGTCGAAAGCAATTTTGGCGGTTTTTGTGAATTTTTACCAACCTCAGCCATTCTTTCCCAAAATGCAACCGCTTCTTTGGGTTGATAACCAGCCATGGCCATAAAAATCAGACCGATTTTATCTGCCTCCGATTCTTGTTTTCTTGTATTGGGTAAAACACCTCCCAGATTGGTTCCAATACCTAAGACCTGTTCTGCTATTGCCATAACTCTTTGGTCTCCTGTATAAATACCCGCTGCCGCTGCTCCTACCTGCGTCACTCCTTGAGCTACCATGGCACGGCTCATTCTTTCTCTACCGTGTTCTGCTATGGCATGGGCTACTTCGTGCCCCATAACAACAGCTATTCCATCTTCTGTTTTACAAATTGGCAATATTCCAGTGTAGAAAACCACTTTACCTCCTGGCATACACCATGCGTTTATTTCTTTGCTTTCAACGGTTCGAAACTCCCAATTGTAGCCATTCAGCATGTAACCCAAGTTTTGCTGTATTAAGTAGTTTTCCGCAGCTTTTTTAATTCTCTCCCCCACCCTTGCCACCATTTGGGCTTCGGCCTTATTGGCTGGCACTTGTTTTGCTGAATCTAAAAAGCCTTTGTATTGCTGAAAACTCATGGCCATCATTTGGTCACCAGAAACCAAACCCACCATTTGTTTTCTACCCGTAAGGGGCACTCTCTGACAAGCCAACACAAAAGTCACCAAAACGACTAACCCGACAAATACACTATAGTTTTTCTTCATTTTCAAGGATTTTTTTATTTGGAACAATAATAACGCTAAATTAATTTATAGATTTAAAACCTTAGACTTATTTTTGCAAAAAAAGTAATCTCAATTTTATGAAAATATTAGCAGTAGGTCGCAACTACGTTGAACACATTGCCGAACTCAACAACGAAAAACCAGACCAACCAGTCATTTTTTCAAAGCCAGAAACGGCTATTTTGAAAAACAACGATCCCTTTTATTATCCGGCGTTTTCTGAAGACATTCATCATGAGGTAGAAATAGTTTTGAAAGTTTCGAAAATGGGTAAAAATATTGAAGAGAAATTTGCACATAAATATTACGATGAAATTGGCCTCGGAATAGATTTTACAGCCAGAGATATTCAGTCTAAGCTAAAAGCCAAAGGTCTACCTTGGGACTTGGCCAAGGGTTTTAACGATTCCGCACCTATATCCAACTTCGTTTCCAAGGAGGGTTTTGATATGCAAAATATCAACTTTTCGTTGGATATAAACGGTGAAAGAAAACAAACAGGAAATACCAGCATGATGCTTTATTCGTTTGATTATTTGATTAGCTTTATTTCGCAATATTTTACTTTAAAAACTGGAGATTTAATCTTTACGGGTACGCCAGCGGGAGTTTCGCCAGTCAAAATCGGAGATAGATTGGTCGGAAAAATAGAAGACAGTGTGATGTTTGATTTTGAAGTAAAATAAATGACGTTTTTAAAATTTAGTGTTTTCCTCTTTATAAGTTTTTCGGTTTCTGCACAACAAAAGTTTCCTCAAGGCTATTTTATTATGCCTATTGCACCAGGGCAAATTAGCTCTTTATCAGGTTGTTTTGGAGACATTCGAACCAACCATTTTCATGCAGGCTTGGATGTCAGAACTGGTGGTATGGAGGGCAAAAATGTACATGCAGCGGCAGAAGGATACGTTTCTCGCATAAAAATACAAAATGGAGGTTATGGAAATGCCCTTTATGTGACCCACCCGAATGGATTAACCACGCTATATGCCCACCTCAAAGTTTTGAATGATACCCTGCAGAAATACTTGCTGAGCCAGCAATACCAGCAAAAAACTTGGGAAATAGACATCATTCTAAATCCAGAACAATTTTTGGTGAAAAAAGGCGACATCATAGCTTTATCCGGTAATACAGGCGGATCGGCAGGACCGCATTTACATTTCGAAATCCGTGACGCCGAGGAGAATATTTTAGATCCATCGCAGTTTGGCTTTGCTGAGTTAAAAGACAATGTTTCGCCTATTATTCAGCAGATTTCGCTCAAATGTATGTCTGCAGATGCTCGGATAAATGGCAAATTCGGGATTTTTAATTTCTCTGTCGTAAAAGGCAAAGATGGTTTGTACAGAATTCCTCAAAAAATTACGGCAAAAGGCACACTCGGGCTAGAAGTGCTGACGTATGACAGAGCCAACAACAGTCCTTTTAGACAGGGAGTGAACCAAATAAACCTAGTAGTGAACCACAAACCTGTGTACAATTTCAGGCTCGACAAAATGGCTTTTCATAATAAATTGGACATGAACATCCACGCCAATTATGAGAAAATGAACAAAACCGGGCAAAAAATCCATAAGTGCTATGTGGAGGATGGCAACAGTTTTGATTTTTACAAAACCAATGAATCATCGGGAAAATTTCTGATTGAAAATGATACCAATGTGGTAGAATTGAGGGTTAATGACGCTTTTGCAAATACAGTTTTGGCAGAATTTCAAATTATACGAGAAAAAGAAAACAGCTCGGTCATAGTTTCCTCTGCTAAAATCAAAACCGATGTATTGGATAATTTTGTAAAAATTGAAGTCTCTGACCCAAACAATGAATACACGAGTTTGGGAATTCAAAATGAAAACTCAACCAACCAAGTACCTTTTGATGAGACACTTGGGCAAACTAAAGTAAAAATAATTGATCTCAAGTCGGGTTTCCCGGAGTCGATTACACTCAACGGAGCACAAATTATGCTGCCCTTAAATGCGGCCATAAAAAAAGCGAATCCCGTTTTAAACCTAGAAAACTTAAAAGCAGACTTTAAAGATGTGCTTTATGACGATGCCTTTTTAAATATCAACGTGACCGATTCGGAGTTAAATCTCCACGAAGATGTGATTCCGCTAAAAGGTTATGCAGACATTGTTTGGAAAATGAACAGCCTTCCAGCTTATTCAGACAAATACAAAGCCTATCTAAAGGCCGGAAAAATGAAGTTTTTGGGAGGCGAATGGCAAGGCTCATCTTTGAGTTTTAAAACCAGGGAATTCGGAAAAATACAAACGCTTTATGACCTTGACCCTCCAGCGATTGCTCCTAAAGCATTGACCAAAGAAATCCTAAAGTTCAGAATATCTGATAACTTATCGGGCATTAAAACCATAGAGTGTTATATAAATGACGAATGGATTTTGATGAACTACGAATACAAAAACGGTATGATTTGGTCTGAAAAATTAGATTCTTCAAAACCTTTTTTGGGTAAAGTAGTTTTAAAAGTAACTGATAATTGTGAAAACGTCGGAACTTTTGAGACAGAAATAACAGAAAAATAAGCTCTGAGGAAGAAGGTTTTAAAGTGAAAACCAAAACTTTGCGACTTAGCGTCCTAACGGTAAAAAAACATAAGAAACTATGAAATTAGAAATAGGTCAAAAAGCACCAAACTTCGAAACGATAAATCAAGACGGAAATACGGTAAAACTGAGCGACTTTGCGGGTAAAAAAATAGTAATTTACTTCTATCCCAAAGACAACACGCCCACTTGTACAACCCAGGCTTGCAACCTCCGAGATAATTACGCAGCCCTACAAGCCAAAGGTTACACCGTGCTAGGAGTTAGTGTCGATAATGCTAAATCACACAAAAAATTCCAGACCAAGTTTGAGCTTCCATTCGACCTCCTTGACGACTCAGCACAAAAAATAGTAAATGATTATGGTGTTTGGGTGGAGAAGATGATGTACGGTAAAGCATACATGGGCACCCTCAGAACAACCTTCTTAATAGACGAGACTGGAATAATTACTGACATTATAGAAAAAGTAGAATCCAAAAGACATTCTGAGCAAATAGTTTCTTAATATCCGAAGCCAAATGAGCTTTCAATTTGTCGCCCTCTAGATTTCATGAAATCTGAAAACGTTATTTTTTGACCAAAGCAACCATTTATTAGGGTAATCTTTTCTTTATCACTTTTGGCACTCGAAATTATTTCTTCTACCAATCCCACATTTGTATTTAGAAGAGCCAAAAAAGCACAATACCTTACACATGCGTTTTGGTGCTTACATAAAGACATTAAGTCTTCAGATGTGCAAAGCCTAACTAACCCTTGGTAGACTTGATACTCTTCTGATACAATCCCGTTGATTCCTTTAGTGTAGCCAGAAATTACATTGGCATCCACTATGATGGCCACCAAAGAATCTATTTTTGAAGATTGTGCAAAACTGTAGTTTACCATAAAAAACAAGAGGACAATGATTTTCTTCATTCGTTTTTTATTTAAAGTCGTCATAAAAGTATAAATGTTGCATACACCTTAAATTGTGGACAAAGTGAGAACCCAACCATTGCTTATCAACTACTTTTGAATATTCACTAGCACGGTATATTTGCCCTAATAATATTACTTGTATTCTTGAAGCTAATAATAAATGTTTGCTAATCTTACAACAAATATAGGCTTAGCAGCAATATTTTAATAAATTTGTGCAGATTATTAACAAAATTCTAATTCTTAAATGCAAACCCCAGAAATCAAGGACATTGCCACCCAAGTAAGACGCGACATCGTACGCATGGTGCACGGTTGCAAGTCCGGCCACCCAGGTGGGTCATTAGGCTGCACGGATATCGTAGTAGCACTGTATTTCCAACAGATGAAAATCAACAACCGCAAGGGAAAAGGTGGTTACATCTCGTTTAAAATGGACGGAATCGACGAAGACTTATTCTTCCTCTCCAACGGCCATACTTCACCTTTGTTTTATTCTGTTTTAGCAAGAAAAGGATATTTTGGAATCGAAGAATTAGGCACTTTTCGTAAGTTAAACTCAAGGCTTCAAGGTCACCCAACTACACACGAAGGTCTGCCGGGAATCAGAATTGCCTCAGGTTCTTTGGGTCAGGGTCTTTCAGTGGGCATTGGAGCTGCCATGTCTAAAAAACTAAACGGCGACAAAAATATAGTTTATGTTTTGATGGGCGACGGAGAGCAACAAGAAGGTCAGATTTGGGAAGCAGCACAGTTTGCTCCGCACCACAAGGTGGATAATTTGGTTGGAATAATCGATTTGAACGGTCAGCAGATAGATGGAGCTACCGAGCAGGTAATGTCAAATCGCGACCTGAAAGCCAAATATAAAGCTTTCGGCTGGAACGTAATGGAAATCAAAGAAGGCAACAACATAGAAGCTTGTATAGCAGGCCTAAGAAAAGCCAAGAGATTGACAGGCAAAGGCCAACCGATAATGATATTGCTCCACACCGAAATGGGTGCTGGCGTTGACTTCATGATGGGAAGCCACAAATGGCACGGCATAGCTCCTAACGACGAGCAGCTGGCTGCAGCATTGGCTCAGTTATCTTCTAGTTTAGGAGATTATTGATTTTTGAAGGCATCAAGGCACATAGGCAATAAGTCAAATATAGATTTGTTGACTAAGCGGAATCCAAGGTAAGAATTGGCAGAGTGGAGTCGAAGGCAAAACTCTAAAATATTTCATAAGTAATTGAAAATAAAAAGTTTAAATATTAAAAATTTCAAATCCATCGTTGATATTACCATCGACGAACCCAACCCCTTTACGGTATTCGTTGGGCCAAACGGAAGTGGGAAGTCTAATATTTTTGAAGCTTTAGAGGCTATTTTCCTGCCATCAGATATTTCCTTTGACTTACTAGGTGGAGTTAAAAAAATTAGGAATAGGAATAACTCGTCACAGAATATTTCTTTATTTATTTCTTTTGAGCCAATTGACAACCAAAGACTTGATATTTCCGTTAAAAACGAAGATAGTAATCAAATAAAGAAATGGTGGATTAATGCTATTCCTCCATTTAAAAATGATGAAAATCGTGAGAGTTACAAGGAAAGATTAATTGAAAGGGCATCTAATTTTAGCAGAATTTTCATAGAAAATTCAAAACTTAACAAGCTAAAACTAGATACTGACAGATTATTAAGTTTAGACTGCTCAAATCTTGAAAAAGTTCTTAAAAGACTTTTGGAAGAGGAATTCAAAAGAGAAGAAATTACAGATTGGCTTTCGTTATTCATCCCTGAATTCGATAAGATTGAAGTTCAAAAACGTCCTCACAGTTCAAAAGAAGATTTGTTGATTTACCAAAAATATTTCGACGAACCTTTCGATAGAGAACTCATCTCAGATGGAACTTACAACATTATTGCCTTATTGACAGCTGTTTATCAGTCTGATGAACCACAGTTTTTATGCATTGAAGAGCCTGAGAATGGATTGCATCCTTTTGTTATTAGAAAACTGGTAGATTTTTTCAGACATGCTTGTGAAGATAAGGGACATTATATTTGGTTGAATACCCATTCTCAAACGTTGGTTGAGTGTTTAACAGCGGATGAGGTTATTGTAGTCGATAAAGTTGAAGGTGAAACACGAACCAATCAATTAAAAGGAACTAATTTACATGGATTAGATATGGCAGAATACTGGCTATCCGGTGCGACAGGAGGTGGCACACCATGGTAAAGATTGGTTTTTTGGTTGAGGGAGATACTGAAAAGAAAATCATCAGGTCTCAAATATTCAATGAATTTCTGGCATCAAATAATCTGGAGGCAATTCCAACTTTATTTCCAGCAAAAGGAAATATGGGCAAAGATGTTTTTAAAAACTTGGACAAAATCAATTCCCTTATTGAAATTTTAAAGGAAAAAGGTGCGGAGCATATTTTTGTAATTAGAGATTTGGAAGATTTAGAATGTGTTATCTTGGCAAGAAATGAAATAAATTCTGAATCAGTTCAAAAAGTTATCGTTGAAAAAACTATCGAATCATGGTTTCTTGCAGATACAGAAGCTTTGCAAAAAGTATTTTCATCAGATAATATCATAGTTGAATTTCCTGAGAAAGTTAAAAATCCTTTTAATGAACTTAAACAAATTAGCAAGGAAAAAGAAAATAGAGGTATAAGCGATAAACTAATTTTTGCAGCTAGAATGCTCAACAACGGTTTCTCAATAGAAAATGCAGCCAAACACCCGAATTGTGACAGTGCGAAATATTTTATTAAAAAATTAAAATCATTATCTAATTAGTAATTTAATACGATGAAAAAATATACATATACAGAATCAAAAGATACCCGCTCGGGTTTTGGTGATGCCATGACTGAGCTGGGTGAAAGCCACCCAAATGTAGTGGCTTTGTGTGCCGACTTGGTAGGCTCACTTAAAATAGCTCCATTTATCAAAAATCACCCAGAGCGTTTTATTCAGACAGGTATTGCTGAAGCCAACATGATAGGTATAGCGGCAGGTTTGACTATCGGTGGTAAAATTCCTTATGCCACTACTTTTGCCAACTTCGGCTCAGGTAGAGTATATGATCAAATACGTCAATCGGTGGCATATTCTGACAAAAACGTTAAAATAGCGGTTTCTCATGCAGGTCTTACGCTTGGCGAAGACGGTGCTACACACCAAATATTGGAAGACATCGCCATGATGCGTGCCATGCCAAACATGACCGTAATTAACCCATGTGATTATAACCAAACAAAAGCTGCCACAAAAGCTGTGGCTGATTTTGAAGGTCCAGTTTATTTGCGTTTTGGTCGCCCAGTTGTGCCGGTTTTCACACCTGCTGATCAGAAATTCGAAATCGGTAAGGCATGGATGGTCAATGAAGGAAAAGATGTAACAATCATAGCCACGGGCCATTTGGTTTGGGAAGCCATAAAAGCGGGTGAAATTTTGGCAGAACAAGGAATTGATGCCGAAATCATTAACATACATACTATCAAGCCTTTGGATACCGCCGCCATTTTGAAATCAGTAAAGAAAACAAAATGTGTGGTAACTTGTGAAGAACACCAAGCCAACGGTGGATTGGGCGATGCAGTTGCTCAAACATTGGCCAAAGAATTCTTGGCACCACAAGAGTACATTGCAGTTGACAATTCATTCGGTGAGTCGGGTACGCCAGAGCAATTGATGGTAAAATACGGTTTGGATTCAAAAAACATCATAGAAGCCGTTAAAAAAGTTATTGCTAGAAAATAACAAATAAACCTTTTGAGTCTTGGGGTGTCTATTGATTGCTCCAAGACTTTTTTATTTAAAATAGCCCACAAAAGTCTTCGGAGAATTAGGAATAAATTCATTCCTTTGCGGCTTAGCGACCTTGCGGTAAAATAAAACTATGAAAGACGAAGAAATTATTCAGCTACTTGCAAATCCTGAAACTTATGAGAAGGCTTTTAAATCTATTTTGAAGGCCTACAAAGAAAAATTGTACTATCACATACGCAAAATCGTAATCGATCATGATGACGCCGATGATGTTACTCAAGAATCTTTCATAAAAATCTGGAGAAACCTAGACAAGTTTAGAGGTGACTCAAAACTCTACACTTGGTTATATAGAATTGCGACCAATGAAGCTTTGACATTTCTTCAAAAAAAGAAAAAAGACCAAGGCATATCCATTGACGACAACGAAGGCTTGGTGTCACACTTAGAATCTTCTAAAAGCGACACCTACATGGATGGCGAAGAAATTGAAATCAAACTCCAAAAGGCTCTACTGCAATTAACTGACAAACAAAGAGTTGTGTTCAATCTAAAATATTTTGAGGAACTAAAATATGAAGAAATAGCCGAAATAACCGAAACCAGCGTGGGCGGATTGAAGGCCACCTATCACTTTGCGGTAAAAAAAATAGAGGAATTTCTGACGAAGCACTAAACCTTTGGAAAGAATAAATGTCAAACAGACAAGAATAAGTTTTTATGAATATCGAACAAAGCAAAATAAAATCACCGTTTACTGTCCCTGAAGGATACTTCGGAAAACTAGAGGAGAATATTCTTGCCGCAGTTAATGTTCAAACATTAAAGTCTATCCAAAACATAAAAACATCAGCAGGATATTTTACAGAACTGGAAGACGAAATTTTGTCTCTGGTAAAAATAGATAATTTACGAAAAATCAATTCCAATACCACTCCAGAAGAATATTTTGAAGATTTGGAGTCTCGAATAATCTCTCAAGTCAATATCGATAAGCTTAAGGATTTAGCTAAACCTGAAGTTTCAGAGGCGTATTTTGACGAAATGGAAGATCTGATATTCTCCAAAATAAAAATTGAAAAACTAAAAGATTTAAGGGAAAACAAAACACCTGAAGGCTTTTTTGAAGATTTAGAGAGTCAGATTTTAGCCAAGGTCCAGATTGAAAATTTCGCTAAAAAAGCGAAATTAAGCACTCCAGCGGGTTATTTTGATAAACTTGAAGAAAGTATTTTAAGCAAAACTGTAGAAACCGAAAAACCTAAATTTACGGTAGTTCGTAACAAATGGGTATATTTTAGAAACGCAGCAGCAGCGTTATTAATCGGAACATTTTCGGTTTTGGTGTACAACCAAAACCAGCCCAAAGACGCATTTGCCGAAATTAGTTCACAAGAAATGATAGCCTATTTGTCCGAAGAAAACCTGAGCGAAACAGAACTCGAAACTTTGGTGGAAGAAAACACTTCAGTAAACGAAAACATAGAATTAACCGAGCAGGAAATAGAAAAATATTTGAAAGAAAACGATATTTAAGATGAAAAACATATTTCTTTATATATTATTGTCAATAAGCTCATTGTCCTTTGCTCAACGTCCCGGTGGCAATCCTCCTGGTGGAGAGAGAATCAGAGCCATGAAAGTAGGCATGATAACAAATGAATTAAAATTAAACGAAAGCCAAGCAGAGAAATTTTGGCCAATTTATAACAATTACTCTGACGAAAAGAACGAAATTCATTATCAAATCAGAAGGTTAACCAAACGCCCTGATGAAAACCTTTCAAATAGTGAGATAATAAAAAGGCAGGATAAAATTCTGGAGCTACAACAAGAGGAATTAAATATTACCAAAAAGTATAGAGATAACTTTTTGAGGATAATCTCGGCACAGCAATATTCAAGTCTAATGACTGCCGATAGAAAGTTTAACCAAATGTTGCTCGATAAATTGAAGGAAAGACGAGCTAACGATTAATTTTCAAATAATAATTGTTTTAGTAAGAAGCATCCAAAAACTGGGTGCTTTTTGTTTTTATGCACAAAGACCTACTGTTTTGATTCAGATTCCGCCACATTTTATTTAATTTGCTAAAAAAACAATTCCTGGAAGACTTCAACTTAGACATATTACAAAAAGCTGCACACATAGCAAGTCAATTGGAGAAAATTGAGCCAAAAAACTTTGTGCTTAAAAACCCCCTGAAATTAGACTCGGATCTATTAAAACTTGTTGTAAATCAAGCTATTTTTAACCAAACATTGGTCCAGAAAATACCTGAATGGGCCAATAAAAGTGGTATTCTGGCACCTCCAAAAATATCCTTGGAGCAATCTTCTTCGCAAATAACAGCAGAATTCAAAGCACTCAAGGTTAAAGGTAACATAGGAATTGATCTCACGGGAGGCATGGGTGTCGATAGCTATTTTTTCTCCAAAGAATTCAAGCATTTTGTTCATAATGAAATAAACACAGAGCTTAGTGAAATCGTAGCGAATAATTTCAAAATTCTCGATGTTAATAATGTAGAATTTCAAAATATACATGCAGAAAACTTTGTTTTTCAGCAACAAGTGGACTTTATCTACTTAGATCCCGCAAGACGCGATGGAGCGAATAGAAAAATGGTTGGCTTACACGACTGCCAACCTAACTTATTAAAAATCAATGAAAAACTATTAAAAAATGCAACCATGATAATGGTAAAATATTCACCAATGCTTGATATCAAAGATACTGTGATGTTACTAAAACACGTAAACGAAGTCATAATATTGGCAGAAAAAAATGAGGTTAAAGAGTTAGTTTTTATTTTAAGAAAATCCGTTTGTGAGGATCCGATTGTTTCATGTGTGAACTTAGCAAGTAATCAGAAGGAATTCGACTTTAAATTCTCGGAGGAAAATCAAATTCAGCTCGGATACAAAGAACCAAATGGTTATTTATACGAACCGAATGCTAGTATAATGAAGGCTGGTGCATTTAAGTCTATCGCCATAAAATACGGAGTTGACAAAATAGCATCGAATAGTCACTTGTACACTTCCGAAAGTTTACATTCAGACTTTCCAGGAAGAAAATTTAAAATAAATAATGTTATAGATTATGATAAAAAGCTTTTAAATAAAATGATTACTACAAAAAAAGCGAACGTTTCTACAAGGAACTTTCCTTACTCACCTGAGGAAGTCAAAAAACAGCTTGGTTTAAAAGATGGAGGTGACCAATATCTTTTTTTTACCGAAAATCAGAAAAAGAAAAAAATAGTCTTAATATGTAACAAAATTCAAAATATTTTAAAATGAAAATTCTAACCATTCTTATTTTTTGCTTATTTTTAACAAAGCTCACAGCTCAAGTTTATCAGGGTCAAAACTTACATGGAGGCAGCAATGGGCTTTCTTATTTTATGTTTTCTAACCAAGACGAAAAAGATTTAGAAAAAGACTTAGAGGGATACCTTAAAAATTTTGGTAAAACCACAAAGCCAGCAAAAAACATTATCCGACTAGAAAAAATAAAGAAAAGTGACTTTCCCGATGAATTGGAAACGATTGATGTCATTTTTGAGAACAATAAAAAAATTCAAAAAATATCTTTCTTTTTCTTGGACAAAAACTTGGATATCCTAAGCTCCTTAAAGCTAAAAGAAGGAGAAGCAACCGACTTCGTTGAACAATTCAAGAAATTCACAATCGGAAAACTCGAAATTAAACTGGCCCAAGAAAACGTAAGAATGGTTGAATCAAGCCTTAACGATGCCAAAAAGGATCAATCTAAAATAGAAAAATCGCTTGAGAGCAACCTTAAAGATCAAGAAAAATTAGGAAAAAAATTGGACAGCTCCCCCGAAATGCTTACCAAAGTTTTGTCAGAAAAAGAAGAAATTGTGGGAGCACTATATAATGAAACTGTAATAGCGGCGGATAAAAATACCAAAGAAGAGCTAGAAAAAGCTTCTGGCAAAAAAGAAAAGGAAATTCAAAAAATCCAAAAAGAAAAGGCAAAAGCAGAGACAAAACTAAGCAAAAAAGAAACTGAATTTGATGCCTTAAAAGATGAACTCTTCCAAGCCAAGGCCATGGTTAAATCTCTAGAATCAGTACTTAAAGATGCCAATACAGTATTGATAAATTTAAAATAATAGATTGGAATTACATAAAAAAATGGGTCGGCCAAAAAATGCCGCCCATTCTATTTAAAAAAACTATTACTCCACTAAAACCTTCTATTGTTGCGGTTTCTTTCAAAATCTCGTTTCTCTCTCGTAATCATTCTATTGAGTTGGTCAAGGTCATCGTTCAGTTCCCTTGCCTCACTTCTAGATATACGACCATTCCGCATAAAACGATTCTCTTTACGCTCAATGTTGTCATAAAACCTCGACAACTTATAAGCTTCTCCTCTGGTTATCAAACCTCTACGAACGCCATCGTTAATTCTCATTTTAGCTTGCCTTTGGTATGAATCTATCATCATGGCCTTGTTTCAACGCACCACATTATAGTCTCGGTCATATCCCCACTTGTCTTCAAATCTACCTTTTTTGTCGAATCTTTCTTCGTAATTTCGCCCTCGAAAGCTGTATGAATCGTCAGCATACTCTCTTTCATATTGAGCAAAAGCACTTGCTGCAACCAAACTCAAAATCCCGATAAAAACAATTGATTTTTTCATAATCTTTCATATCTTGGTTATTTCCTAAATTTGTATATTAGAGTAAAAACCAGCTCAAAGGTTTATAAAAGGCCATTGTTAATGATTGTTAATGAAATATTTTTAATCGAAAGCAACAAAAACATTACAAAAAACGTTGTTCAAGTAAGTTCAATGAATTTTTATTCTTGGATATATTATAGTGGTTTATTTTAGGGGTTAGATTAAAGCTCTCTGATTTTCGGAGAGCTTTTCTTTTACGGGTAGTTTTTCAAATCATGGTTTTTAAGTTAAATTTGTAATCATTTATATAAAACCAGCAAACATGTCACCGAAAATCAACAAATTATTGCTGTTAATCTTTTTGCCGATACTTTCACTCGGACAAAGCACCAATCTCAATGTCTTTCTGAATTGCCAAAGGGCAAAGTGCTATGTGGATTATCTCAAAACTGAATTAACAATGTTCAATTTTGTTAGGGATCAAGCAGCTGCCGACGTATTGATAATGATAACAGCTAATGCTAACGCCTCTGGAGGAGCCAATTACACTGTGTTTTTTGAGGGACAAAACACTTTAAGAACTCAACTAGATACTATAAAGTTTGCATCAAAACAAGACGCTACAGACGATATTATAAGAAAAAAACTCCTTAACTCCGTTAGTTTAGGACTACTAGGTTATCTTAAAAATGTTGAAATGGCTGATTTAGTAAAAGTTAGTTTCAATAGAATGCCTAATCAAAGAAATGAAATTAAAAAAGACAATTGGAACAATTGGATTTTTGGTGTGGGTGGCAACGGCCGTTTTAGTGGAGAAAGTAATAGAACAAACGTTTCTTTTGACGCAAACTTCAGAGGGGGAAGAACGACCGAAAAGTCTAAATTTAGTTTCAACACTTATTATAATCAAAGAGCCAACTCGGTGGTGGTTGACTCTGTAACTAATACCGTAAAAGTAAACGACTACGGCTTTAACTCTTTATTTGTGGCTGCATTCAATAATCATTGGTCATTGGGAGGATTCATTAAAGGCTATCACTCTGTTTATCAGAATATTAAATTCTCCAAAAGCATTGCACCGGCATTAGAATATTCTGTTTTTCCGGTACAAGACTTTAATCGTAAACAGCTCAGATGGATTTACCAAGCTGGTCTACGAGACTTTGACTACATAGAACTTACTATTTTTGATAAGATAGAAGAAACACTTCCTTATCAGCAAGTTACGGGCATTCTAGGGTTTACTGAAAACTGGGGGAATTTTAGTGCCGAGCTAAGTG
>CAMCYZ010000074.1 GCA_945885545.1 Spirosoma fluviale | reverse complement strand
TTGGAGTGGCTCAAAGGGCTAAACTTTGGGAGAAAAACAAGAATTTCTATCCGCACATGATGGTCATGACGGCTACGCCCATTCCAAGAACTTTAGCCATGACGCTTTTTGGAGACTTGGATCATTCTGAAATAGATGAAATGCCGCCAGGCCGAAAACCAATCATTACGGTGCACCGTTACGACGCCAACAGGCTCAAGGTCTTTGAGTTTATGCGTGACGAACTTAAAAAAGGTCGACAGATTTATATGGTCTTTCCGCTTATTGAAGAATCAGAAAAGCTGGATTTAAAAAATCTGCATGATGGTTACGAATCCATAGAAAGGGCGTTTCCGGGTGTTCCGCTGAGTATTGTTCATGGCAAAATGAAACCCAAGGACAAGGAATTTGAAATGCAACGTTTCAAAAAAGGCGAAACCAAAATTATGGTGGCCACTACCGTGATAGAGGTGGGAGTGGACGTGCCCAATGCCAGTGTTATGGTGATAGAAAGTGCTCAGCGGTTTGGGTTATCGCAATTACATCAGCTGCGTGGCCGTGTGGGTAGGGGAGGCGACCAGTCGTTTTGTATACTGATGACCGACTATAAACTATCTAAAGACACCCAAAAACGTCTGCAAACGATGGTGCAAACCGAAAACGGATTTGTGATTTCGCAGGTGGATCTTGAACTTCGTGGGCCTGGGGACATGGGCGGAACGCAGCAAAGTGGCCTTGTAGACCTCAAAATAGCCAACCTAGCCAAAGATGAAGGAATACTGAAAATAGCCCGTGAAGAGGCATTTAAGATACTCAAAAGTGACCCTGACCTGGAAATGGCGGACCATTTGCCCATTAAACTTCATATCGACAAAATCAAGAACAAAGAATTGAGCTGGAACAGGATTAGTTGAGCGGGTATTTTTTAAAATATTCAATTACTAAGTCGACAAAATTATGAGCAATTTTTTAGAGCCAATTCGGCTTCTTCGTCATTTACTTCATTCTCAAAATCATTGTCTACACTTTGCCTCATTTCCAAAATTTAGCTAAAAAATTTTCCGTTTCTATACTAAAAAAGCAGTTTTTACGAATATGTTATTAAAATTTGAAATCGCTCCGGAATGAGTTTTGGTAAAGATTTCCTTTAAGGATAAAAAAGAGGATATGGCGTAGTAAACGGAATAATAAGCCCTATTAACTGATGCAAAGTTCAATTCATTTTTGATGATTATATCCGTATCTGACAAACAATCAACAGATCTTTCTAAAGCCAACTGAGACTTCTTTTTCATATTTTTAAGTAATTTCGTCTTATTTCACTTAAAAAGGGCATGTCGGAGTTCTTGAAATTTTCAGTAGAGGTAAATTTGATTGAAAATAGTTTGTCGTATTTCAGGTCGTATTTAATTATTGTATTTCCAAGAATCTGACAATATTCCGCTTTCCTCCTTTTTTAAAACAACCAGCAAGTCAATGTCAGACTCTGTCGATTCTTCGCCACGAGCATAAGAACCAAATAGTATCAAGTTTTGAAAGTTTTTACCCAAGATCTCTTTTATTTCTTTTTTGAAAGAAGAAAGTATTGGCTTTAGATCAGTCATTTATTTGTTTTATCCAGACAAAAATACACATTTGAATTACTTTTTTATGACAAATTTTTATTTGTTACAAAGGATTTAGTTCAGTTTATGGCAAAATTTCTATATTTACAGACAAAAAATATTCAACCCAATAAATGAAAAATTTCAATATCAATCGTCGGCATTTCCTTAAAGGTGCTGCTGCAACCTTGGCTTTGAGCCATTTTGGTGCTAATGCCATGGACATGCTGAATCCCAACAAAACCTATCGTGTTGCCTTAATTGGTACGGGTTGGTATGGCAAAAGTGACCTTTTTCGGCTTATCCAAGTTGCTTCCGTAGAGGTGGTGGCCCTGTGCGACGTAGATAAAAACATGCTCAATGCGGCCGCCGACTTGGTTTCTAAAAGACAAAGTTCTGGCAAGAGACCAAAACTCTATGGCGATTATCGCAAGCTTTTGAAAGAAAACGAGCTAGACATTGTTCTTATCGGTACACCCGACCATTGGCACTCACTAATGATGATTGAAGCAGTAAAGGCGGGTGCTAATGTGTATGTACAAAAGCCTATCAGTGTGGACGTAATGGAAGGCGAGGCTATGGTAGCCGCAGCCAGAAAATACAATAAAGTGGTGCAGGTAGGTACTCAGCGTAAAAGCACGCCACACTTGATAGATGCCAAAAAGAATATCATTGACACCGGAATGTTGGGCAAAATTAAGCATGTAGAAATGTGCTGCTATTATTCAATGCGAAACAATGCCATCCCACCATTAGAGTCTGTTCCTGACTTTTTAGACTATGAAATGTGGGCGGGGCCAGCCCCCATGCGACCTTACGACGGCATCCCACACATACGTTGGTGGAGAGCATTTATGGAGTATGGCAATGGTATCACGGGCGACATGTGTGTACACATGTACGACACCGCCAGATGGATGTTGGGTTTAGGATGGCCTAAAAAAATAAGTGCGGTTGGCGGAATTTATATGAACAAAGAAGCCAAATCTAACATTGCGGATACCCAAACTGCCGTTTTTGAGCATGATGAGTTAAATTGTGTTTGGACCCACCGCTCGTGGGGAACACCCCCTGATCCTGATTATCCATGGGCATTGTTTATTTATGGCGAAAAAGGGACATTGAAGGCATCAACGATGCGATATGATTTTATTCCGAATGGAAATAGCAATGGAGAAAAAATCCATAAAGATGTGGTTTTTGAAAAAGAAAAATATCCAGAGGATTTAACCGAGGAAAGAATTGAGCTTAATGCAGCTCCTGCGACGAGATTGCATATGCTGGATTTTTTGGCCGCAATTGAAAACAAAACTAAACCTGTGGCAGATATCGAGGAAGGTCACATTTCTACCGCTTGTTGTATTTTGGCAAATATTTCAATGGATCTTGGTCGTCCTGTGGTATACGATCCCATAAAAAAGATTGTGGTTGGCGACAAAGAAGCCACCGCAAAGTTGACAAGGAAATACCGCCAACCTTGGATTCATCCTGATTATAAGAATGTTTAGTGTTTAATATTGAAATCAAAATACACAGTTGACAACTCTTAGAAAGTTGTCAACTGTTGGTAAAAAGTGGGTAATAATATTACACAGTTGACAACTTTTAGAAAGTTGTCAACTGTTGGCAAAAAGGGGGTAATAATATTAGACAGTTGACAACTTTTAGAAAGTTGTCAACTGTTGGCAAAAAGTGGGTAATAATATTAGATAGTTGACAACTTTTGGAAAGTTGTCAACTGTAGACAAAAAAATTGACAACATTACACAATTGACAACTCTTAGAAAGTTGTCAACTGTTGGCAAAAAGTGGGTAATAATATTAGATAGTTGACAACTTTTAGAAAGTTGTCAACTGTTGGCGAAAAGTGGGTAACAACATTACACAGTTGACAACTTTTAGAAAGTTGTCAACTGTTGGTAAAAAGAGGGTAATAATATTAGACAGTTGACAACTTTTAGAAAGTTGTCAACTGTAGCAAAAAAAATACCTTCGATTTGAATCGAAGGTATTTTTATAAATATTGAATTAAGATTTTTAGAACAACTTGGCTCTATTATCTACTATTTTAGCATTTTCTCGGAGTATTTGCTCACCTATCATACCCATACGTCCCATACCTGTTCTTTGTTCTACTTGTTGTTTGAAGGTTGTATAGTCAGTAATAGCTGGAGCTGGGGTTTTTTCCGTAGTTTCCATTACAAATACACCTGATTCACCTGTAAATACTTTACTTCTTTGACCTGCCTTTAAACCAAATAATTTTCCTAGAGCAATTGGGTCAAAACCCGCACTGTTCAGCATTCCGCTAAAGAAATTCACGTCTGTTACGGTTTCTACCAAAGCACCCGCACCATATTTTTTAGATAGAGCCGTTAGGTCACCTTTTCCATCACCTAATTTAGCCATTATCTTTTCGGTCTTCTTTTCGTTCCTTACTTTTATAGAAATGGCATCTTTGAAATCCATTGCCTCAGGGTCTTCCTTATCGGCAGAAGCTTTAAGAGCAGCAATAACATAAGTTTCACCTATAACAAAAACTCTGTCAGCTACGTCACCTTCCTCCGCATCTTTGCTGTAAGCCCAATTCACAATTTCTCTTGCGTTCTGAATGGTGTTTACATTGGTACTGTTAGGCAATAGATTTTCAGCATTCAAAAGTGTCAATGCGTTATCTTTCTTAACGGCAGCTTCCAAATCTTTGATAGTTTTGGCACTTGCTCTAAGGTTTTCCGCTGTTTGGAATATCTCGTTGGCAGCTAATTCGCCTACTTGAAGTTCTTTATTAATAGAAGCCAATTTGTATTTTGTGTTCGTTTTAGGCTCAGTAACTTTCACGATGTGATAACCAAAGTCTGTTGTAACAATATTTGGAATAACACCTGTACCTGAAAAACCAAATATTGCAGACTCAAAAGGCTTTACCATTGCTCCATTATTTTGGAACGAACCCAAGTCTCCACCATTTTGTGCAGTACCGTCTGTGCCATTTTGGCTTGCCAACATCGCAAAGTCAGCACCTGATTTTGCTTGGTTCAAAATGTCTTGGGCTTTTGTTCTAGCAGCTGTTTTTGCACTGTCAGACATCGTAGAGTCTGATCTGATAAGTATATGGCTGGCTCTAACTGTATAAAGTGAGTCTGTATCAGTTCCTTCAAATTTATGAATGCTATAAGTATTTCCTTCTTTGAATGGGCCAACCATTGCTCCAACAATAGCTGTTGAAAGAGCCGATTTAAGCTCAGGAGATATTTCGTTAGCTGACCTCAAGTATGGTGTTCTGATGTCTGTGTTGGAGTTGGCGTAAGTTTGAGCGTTTGGTGCCGCTGCAAGGCCTTTGGCCAATGTTCTTATTTCTATGTTCAAAGCAGCACTGTCATCTTTTGTTGGGGATAACTGATAAGCTACATAAGTTATGCTTCTGCTGTCAAAAGGTGTAAACTCGTCTTTATGTTTGCTGTAGTAATCTTTAATCTCGCTGTCTTCAACTTTGATTGTAGAGTCTTGTATAGAATAAAAAGGAACAAACAAAAACTTACCGCTTGCTTTTTCGGTATTGGCTACATATTCTGCTTTTGCCTCTGCTGTAGTTACAAAAGTGGCTTTATTCAAAAGATTTGAGTATTTCTCTCTCATTCTTATAGTTTTCAATTCTCTTTTGAAATTATCCCACATGGCTTTTTGAGCAGCCGGCATACTTCCGCTTGTATATGACCTGATGAATTCAGCATGTTGAGCGGCATTGAAATTGCCTTGTTGGTCAGAAAACTGTTGTTTTACATAAGGGTGCATGTTTTTTGCACCTTGTATCAATTCTCTCAACTCATCATCAGAAACGGTTATTCCTAATTTTTCGAATTCTTCTACATAAACGTTTTCAAAAATCAATTTTTCCCAAACTTGCTCTCTAATTTGAGCAATTTCTTGTTCGTTGGCAGACCTTCCTGTTGAACCTTCAAGTTGTTGTTTTTGAGCTTCAACCAAAGCAATATACTGTTGGTAATCTATTTTTGTGCCGTTTATTTCACCTACTTCATTAGTAGATGAACCGAAAAGCCCTCCACCTTGGTTAGAAAAAATATCGCCGCCTACTATGAATAGCAACAATGCTACGGCTATAACCGCTACTGCTATTCCTGATCTTTCTCTGATTTTGTTAACTATTGCCATTTTATTTTTTAAAAAATACTGATTTTCAATTCTTTTTTATTGTGAAAATTTTTTGAGGTGCAAAAATAGGAATATTCCCATTGATTATCAAAGTTTTCTAATTTGTTTTATTTTTTTAAAATTAATGCCACTTAGAAGTTTGCCCCTTTTGTTTTTGTTTTTATTTTCAAAAGGTACATATCTGCTGTTATGAAAAGCGTACTTCCGTCTTCTCCCCAAGCCAAATTTGCTGTTGGGGCTCCTGTTTCTATACGGCCTAACAGCTTGCCTTGGGGACTTAAAATGATTACTCCACCTGGGCCGGTAGTAAAAATATTTCCTTTTTCGTCCACTTTTAGCCCATCGGGTGCTCCTTTAAGGTCCTGTTGGTTCAGATAAGATGCATCAAAAAGCAGTTTTCCTTTTCCGAGGCTTCCATCAGCATGGATTGGATAGCTCATTATATAAGCTTTTACATCAGACTGAGCTACATATAGGGTTTTTTGATCGGGCGAAAGTGCCACTCCGTTGGGTCTAACTAAATCTTTTATTTCAAGTGTGACTTTTCTATCTGGAGATATTCTGTAAACTCCAAAATATTCTATCTCGCGGCTTTTGTCATCTACAAAGTCTGGTAGCCCATAAGGCGGATCTGTAAAATAAATATTCCCGGCCTTAGATTCTACGATATCATTTGGGCTATTGAACCGTTTTCCTTCCCAAGTATCGGCTAAGGTAAATTTTCCTCCTTTTCCTGCTAATGGCATTTTCGTGATTCTTCTGTCGCCATGTTCGCAAGCTATTAGATGTTTCCCATCGTTGGAAAGCGTTAGTCCGTTACTCCCCGGTTCATTGCTGTAGGGCATTATTCCTGTATAACCCGATGGATTGAGAAATTCCGTGATTTTTTCACCTTCTTTCCATTTATAAATGATGTTTTTGGGAACATCAGAAAACAACAAATAGTTGCCGTCTTTTACCCAAATTGGCCCTTCTGACCATTCAAATCCTTCTCCTAGAATTTCTAATTTTGAATTGACATCAATGAGTGATGAAAGCGAAGGGTCGTTAGAAATAATTTTCCCGATTTTGGGTTTTTGTGCCGAAGAAAAGTACGTTGTAATCATTAAGGTTAGACTAAGGGTTATTTTTTTCATAGTGGTTGAATATAATCATCCGAATATTACCTAAAGTTATAAATTTTTGCCGAGAAACAAAAAAGGAAGCCATTTCTGACTTCCTCATTTTGAAATTTTGATAAACTAGGAGCTTTATTTGGCTTTTTCGTAGATAAAATAAGTGCCACCATCACGTGATGGAGTAGTATCTTTTTTGAATCTTCCTATATGCAATTTGCCTTCTTGCACTCTGAATTCAGAGAATTCATTGAGCATATTGAAATAATTGTTTTCGCAATCCATGAGCTCTGTCGGACCAGCCATTTTTGTGCTTCCTAATGGGCCGATTTTCATGGTACCGATGCCGGTTTTTGTGTCGAAACCTGTAATCGTAAAATTACCGAAATAGTTGTTCACTGCTGAATTGCCGTTGATGCTTAGTGATTTTTTAGCAGATGATTCGGTATTTTCGCTTAGCTCTAAGGTGATGTCTCTTACATCAGTAACTGCGTATCCACATGGTGTGTCAATAGCATCTCCTAAGAATTTGTACTTTAAAACCCATTTGCCAACAACGTTTGTGTCTACGGAATTATCAGCGGCGATTTCGATTTTGGTACAAGAATCGATTCTTAATAAAGGCATTAAAAGAAAAATTATAAGTGCTTTGTACATATTATTTTGTTTTTTAGTAAGACCAATATTGTACTTTAAAGGTTGTAATTGGCAAAAAAATCCTGCAACACATGGTAACCATTTGGTTAGTGCCAAAAAAGTTAGTAACCATTTGGTTAGTAACTAAATGGTTACTAAGTTTGTAAAAAAGTTTGAATATGACACCTTTTGTTTTTGGAAAAATAGCTGAATTTGAAAACTTCACTAATAGAGAAGATGAAACGGAATTACTTCAGAAACTTTTTAAAGCTCTAAACAATGTTATTGTAATATCCCCACGTAGATGGGGAAAGTCCTCATTGATTAAACATGCCACTAATCAATTACTTGGAATTGATTCGGAATATAGAGTGATTTATATTGATGTGTTCAACATTAGAACAGAGGAAGAATTTTATCAAGAATTTGCATCAAAGACTTTAAAAGTAGGTTATTCTAAGGTAGAAGATTTATTGGTAAAATCTAAAACACTGTTTCAAAAGTTAATTCCAAAGATGAGTTTTAGCCCAATTCCAGAAAGTGAAATTTCTCTGAGTTTTGATTGGGAAGAAGTAAAAAAAGACCCGACTGAAATTTTGAATTTGCCTCAAAAAATTGCTGATGCTGAAAATTTCAAGTTAATAATTTGTATTGACGAATTTCAGAATCTGAATACCTTTGATGAAAACCTTGCATTTCAAAAAAAACTAAGGGCAAATTGGCAACATCACAGTAAAGTGGGGTATTGTCTTTATGGCAGCAAAGAGAACATGATGCAAATTATTTTCAACGACAAGGCTCAGCCATTTTATAGATTTGGCTATGTCTTGAATCTAGAAAAGATAAAAGCTGACAAATGGTTAAGTTTTATTCAAAGAAGGTTTAATGAGACAGGAAAAGCAATTGGAAAGGATGATAGCAGATTGATAACTGAACTAGTACACTTACTGCCTTACTATGTTCAGCAGCTATCTCAAATTTCATGGTTTTATACCGAGAATATTTGTACAAAAGAAATAATTGAGAAGGCTTTTGATGACCTAATTAATCAACTTGAACCATTTTTTATTCGAGAAACCGAAAATCTAAGTAATCAACAAATTTCGTTTTTAGAATTATTGCTAAACGGAAGCTTGCCGATTAACTCTAACGAAAATATTAAGAAATACGGACTAAACTCTACAGCAAATATAGCAAAAGCACAAAAAGCTCTTTTGGAAAAACAAATAATTAGAAAATATTCAAACAAATTTGAATTCATAGATCCCATTTATGGTGTTTGGCTTCAAAAATCTTATTTCAAAAGCCGCTAATATTTCACCTCAAAAACGCCCCAATTCCGTTTCTTTTAGGATAAAAAACCTTTCCATTTTCGATTGTAACGCCATCGGCTGGGTCGTTGGCAATGAGCATGGCACCGTCCATGTCCACGTAATCGAGCATGGGTAGAAGCTGAGCGATGGCCGAAATGCCAATGCTAGATTCGGTCATGCAGCCCATCATTACTTTCATCTTGGCGGCTCTTGCGGTTTTTATCATTCTGAGGGCGGGAGTTATGCCACCGCACTTGGCAAGTTTTATATTTACCCCAGAAAAATAACCGATGCAACGCTCAACATCAGCTTCTACAACACAACTTTCATCGGCTATGATTGGTAATTTTGTGTGTTTGATAACTTCTCTCATGCCTTCAGAATCGTCGGCTTTGAGCGGTTGTTCTATAAATTCCACACCGAGTTTTAACAGTTCTTTGGAATTATTTATAGTTTCTTCCACGCCCCAACCCGTGTTTGCATCTACTCTGAAAATAGCCTCCGTTTCTTTTCTGAGGGCTTTCACGATTTCTATATCATTGGGGGTTCCTAGTTTTATTTTATAGATGGGGAAATCAAATTCCTTCATTTTCTCAATCATCTTCGGTATTTCATCAATGCCCAATGTATAATTTGAAAACGGAACTTTTGAATTGTCTAAACCTAGCATTTTATAAACTGGTTTGCCATTTCGTTGTCCCCAGATATCATAAGCTGCAATGTCGATGGCACATTGTACGAAGTGATTGTGGCCAATGAATGGATTCAGGGCTTCCCAATATTTGGCTGGGTGCTCCCAGATGATATTTTCTATCATTTCTTTGTTTTCGGCTATGACCGAGTCCATAACTTCTGGTGTAATGCCATAATAAGGCACTGGAGTGGCTTCGCCGTATCCGGTAAATTTTCCATCTGAGAGTTCTACAATAAAAGTTTGGGTTTCCAAACGAACGCCATGGGCTATTCTGAACGGATATTTGCTTTTCAGAGAAATTATATGTGTTTTTATCTTCATTGGTTTATATGATTTCCATTTCAAAAAGATTGGCCAAATGGGTTTTTAGTTTGTCGGTTACGATTTGCTGATTTAAGGGTATTTTAAGTTCCTTTTCGAAAGAAGTTACGGCTTTATCGTCAATGCCGCAAGGCACAATGTTGCCAAAATATGATAAATCGGTGTTTACATTTAAGGCTAAACCGTGCATCGTTACCCAACGGCTAGACTTTACACCCATCGCACATAGTTTTCTCGGGTTACCATCGTTAATCCAAACACCTGTTAGGCCTTCTATTCTTCCAGCATTTATTCCAAAGTCTGCACAGGTTAATATAACAGCTTCTTCTAGCAAACGCATATATTTGTGTATGTCAGTAAAGAAATTGTCGAGGTCAAGAATGGGATAAACTACCAACTGTCCGGGGCCGTGGTAGGTGATATCACCGCCTCGGTTGATTTTATAAAAACTTGCTTCCTTTTCTTCCAATCCATGTTGGTCCATCAAAAGGTTTTCTATTTTACCGCTTTTGCCAAGCGTATAAACATGTGGGTGCTGACAGAAAATCAGATAGTTTGGCGTAATTTCTTCGGTTTGATTATTTCGGTTATTGACTTTTATATCAACTATTTTCTTGAATAATTCTTCCTGAAAATCCCAGGTCTCTTTGTAATCTATCAGACCCAGATTAATATATTCTACTTTTTTATTCTTCATTTCTATATGTAATGAAAAGAGCCAAGTCTTTGGATGGTTTCTTTCCCAAAATTTACGTAAAGTCCAACCTGACGTTTGATTTTATGACAATAAAAAATACCTTTGGGTCAAAATCAAACACAAATATGAGTGAAAAACTCGACAAAGGAAAAGAAGGCGAAGAATACGCTGTAAAATATCTGGTTGACAAAGGCTATCTGATCAAAGAACGAAATTTTACCTCACAGAATTCGGAAATTGATATTATTTGCTCAAAAGACGATATGCTGGTATTTGTGGAGGTAAGGCTAAAGGTCAACGCCGATTATGGATTTCCTGAAGGAACAATGGGGAAAGGCAAGCAAAATGCTGTTAAAAGAGGTGCAGAGGCTTATTTGTTGAAGTTCCCTTGGCATGGCGAGGCTCGTTTTGATTTTATTTCCATTATCGAAAAGCCCCAATTTGAAATTCTTCATTTCGAAGATGCCTTTTTTTAAGTGACTAAAGTTTCGGTGTTAAAAACTGCATAAATTATATACTTTAAGTGCCTTGCCAGGCGGCACTAGGCGTGTCCGCTTCTTTTTGCGAGTCGTCCCATCGCCGAACTACTTGAAAAAAAACTGAAAGGTCGGTCCCATACAAAAAAACACTTTTTTGCCGCTACGGCGGTCCGAAATGATCCTGATTAGCCGTCCCTCTGTAAATTTAGCTAGAAACGTTTTGGGCTAAAAGAAATCCTTTGGAGGCGAAATTTTACAACGGACTGCAAAAAAATATAAGCAACAATTAGTTTTAATTAAAAATTATTAAAACCATTGTATTTAGCACTTTAAAATTAAGCAAATATTTTAAATGCATGTTTCGATAGGGAAATTTGGTTAACATAAAGGTCATATTTTTGACTTCATTCGGTCAAAGTCTGTATTTCACTCAATACACCCAAACTCACTTTCAGTTTGAATTCAGATGTGGATTTTATTTTGGTATTTTTCATTTTGTAAGTTAAGTTTTTCCAACTTAACCGCTGGTAATATATATGGGGGGGGAACAATAATTTTCAGGTGCCTTAAAAATAACCTTCAATCACTTCTTGTATTTTGGACATCGGCACCAACATAGGTTTTTGATTGATAGTGATGGCCACTTTTGTGTCTGAACCTACGCCCGAAATCACCTTGTAGCCACCTTTGACGGAGCCAATGAGGGTTTTGATAGCAAATGTGCCCGTATTTTGGTCACCAGTGAAAACCCCACCTTTGGTTTTGATGGCTTTGGTGGCATTTACGACAAAGTCTGATGCTGTTCCTGAATAATTGATGTTGAATGAAGATGCCATTAGTTTTGGTTTTTACGTGAAAAATATTTTAAATATTGAAAAATCGACCTAGGCCGCAGGTGTGGCTCAATTTCTGTTCATCAGTTTTCTAAAAATCTCCCATCAATGCACCACCAATTCGTTTCCTCTTAAAACAGGGAGCACATCGTATAAATCATGTTGCAAACAATAGCTGATGTCTTTGTTGATTCCCAAGCCCTGCAATCTACGGATATGAGAAGAATTGGCCAAATATCCCAACATATCGTCTTTGGCTTGTTGGTAAGTTCGCATAGCCAATATGGCTGAGTCTTCGGATACAAAATACTCGTCTTTCAGAGCCTCTACCACAGCACCAGCAAAGAGTGTATCCTCTATGTTCGGGCGGCCTTTCCAGCCCGCACATAGTACCAAAACATCATACGGTTGGTTTTTAAGGTGGTTCACTACTGCCGCCAAATTCAGAAAAGCACCTACAATTATCTTTACGGCATCGGTTTTGGCTTTTGAGATAGACAAAGTACCGTTTGTGGTCGTCATAGCGATTTTCCCACCAATCAGTCTTTCGTCCATGTAGCTAAAAGGCGAATTATCCAAGTCAAAACCTTCTACTTTTTGAGCATCTCTTTCTGCCGCAGCAACGTAACCCGCGTTCTGGAGGTTTTTACATTCTTCGACTGTAGCTACCGGTATGATGCTTTTTACACCATAAGCAAAACCCGTAACCATACACGAAGTCGCTCTAAAAATATCGGTTACAACAACGATAGAATTGTTGATTTTGTGCAAATGTAGCAGGTCAGGAGACAGACAAACGTCAATGTTTTTCATGTGCTTATAATTTACCGTAAAGTGGCTAAGATGCTAAGAAACAATCATTTCTCTATTTGTATAAAATCTTAGTCATAAACGTTTTATTCTTGAATATTAAATGTTAGGCAAAAGTAAGGGATAAAATAAAAAACTCCTTAATAAATCATAGTCAAAAACAGCTCAGACAATCTAGCTTTGAGTTTTACCCTGAGAATTCTAAAACGAAAACTCTTAAAGTTTTTTTATGCGGTCTACGACAAACTTAAACTAAAATGCTTAATATTCTGACGGTTAACTTTTTTTTCGGCATGCCAAATCTCGTAGTTTTTTTGGAGGTTAATCCAAAATAGAGTTGTGTTACCAAATGCTTCGGAAAGTTTCACAGCCATTTCTGGGCTTATTCCGGCTCTTTCGTTTAAAATTGCCGAAAGATTTCCTCTTGCTACACCTAAACCTGCTGCAACTTCAGTAATAGTTAAGCCTAATTCTTTGATATATTCCTCTCGTAATATTTCTCCAGGATGCACTGGGGGCAAATTTCTTTTTAACATATTTTTAAGTTTTAATGATAATCTAAATAATCTACATCCACTATATCTCCAGCTTCAAACCTAAATATGATTCGGTAATTTGGACTTACTTTTATTGACCAAAAATCTGATAATTCTCCAGTCAACCTATGAATTCCGCTAGCTAAGGTAATGATATCTTTCTCAGAGTCACTGCGTCTAATTGATCAAGAATACGTTTTATTTTTCGAACATATTCACTCAGTAATTTTGAAGAATTACCTGTTTCATAAAATTGAAATAAACCTTTAGGACGAATGGATGTAATCATAACACAATTGTAACATGTAATATTACACAATACAAGAAAATTCTATAATTTTTCAATAAATCACACTCAAAAGCTCCGCCACACACACAGGCCTTGGGTTATTTTCTACAAAATAAGTACCTTCTATTTTCATTTTTAGGCCACCGTTTGGGGCTTCAGTTGCTTCCAGAAGTTTGGCCACCATTTTAATGTTGGCGTTTACTTTTATGGGTTGCAAAAACCGAACTTTGTCTGAGCCGTAGTTGATGCCCATTTTTGAGTTTTTTACTTCGTAAATTTCATACATAAACTTCGGGCTTAACGACAAAGTCAACAAACCATGGGCAATAGTGCTTCCAAATGGACTCTGAGCGGCTTTTTCAGGATTTACGTGTATCCACTGCTCATCAAAAGTGGCTTTTGCAAAACTATCAATGATGTCTTGTGTAATTTTTAGCCAAGAACTTTCGCCAATTATTTCACCAACAGCGTTTTTGATTTCTTCAAAACTTTGGAAAATTTTCTTAGTTTTTTCGGGTTCGGCAGCATTTACAATGGGTTCATTTACAAGCTCTTCATCACAAACAACCACGGCTTTCCCTACCACTTTTCTTTCTCGCAAATCCACCAAAGCTTGTGCTGAGTCTGCCAAACTGTATTTTTTGAAAATGTGCGGTTTCAGTTGTCCATCTTTAAACCACTGGGCCAATTCGCTTATGTTTTCGAAGTTTTCTCTTGGCTGCAATTTGGAAAATTGTCCCCAAAAAACACCCACAACCGAACAACCTTTCAGCAATGCCAAATTAAATGGCAATTTCGGAATTTCACCACCGGCAAATCCTAACACCAAATATCGCCCATTCCAAGCCATGCTTCGCAAGGCTGGTTCTGCATATTTGTCTCCTACGGGGTCATAAACTACATCAATTCCTTTGCCTTGTGTGTATTCTTTAATTTTTTCTCTGAGGTCCTCTGTTTCATAATTTATCAAAAAATCAGCCCCTTTCTCTTTGCAAATGGCCAGTTTCTCGTCGGTTGAAGCCGCGGCTATCACTGTTGCTCCCATTAATTTACCGAGTTCTACAGCAGCCAAACCCACACCGCCAGCCGCTCCCAAAACGAGCAAAGTTTCGCCTTTTTGCAAATGTGCTCTGTTCTTTAGAGCGTGGTAGGAAGTTCCAAAATTATACATCAAGCTGGCACCCGTTACAAAGTCCATATAGGGGAGCAAAGGAAAAACGCGATCGGCACCGACACAAACTTCCTCAGCAAAACCTCCCCATCCACAAAGAGCAAAAACACGTTGGCCTATACTTAGTTTTTTGACATTTTCTCCAATTTTCAAAATTACCCCAGCCACTTCTCCGCCTGGCGAAAACGGCAATTCGGGTTTAAATTGATACTTGTTTTCAATTATTAACGTATCAGGAAAATTGGCACTACAGGCCGCCACTTTAATTAGTACCTCGTTTTCTTTGGGTTCGGGTGCGTTCATTTCCTGAAAAGTCAACATTTCGGCTGGCCCGAATTCGGTGCAGAGTAAGGCTTTCATAAATCTTATTTAAGGCTTTTGGAAAAATTCAATTCTCAAATCTAAGAAATCTTTGGATTTATATTAATTTTGAATAAACAATTGAAGTATCATTTGTTCAGAGTTTTTCGTTTCGTATCCAAAAAACCCATCATGCATTTTCGTTTTCTTATCATTTTGGCCATCATATTTTTGAGTTTTATCGAAAAACCCTCGGAAACAACAACCGTGGCAGCCTATAAAGTTGGAGACGAATTACAGGATTTTTCGCTCAGAAGCATCAACGGAAAGCTATATTCTTTATCGTCATTTCCCTCGGCCAAAGGTTTTATTATTGTTTTTACGAGCAATTACTGCCCGTTTTCAAAGAGTTATGAGGACAGGCTCATAGCCATTGACAAAAAATATACGCTAAAGTCTTACCCCGTAATAGCCATAAATCCAAACGATGCGGAGGCTTATGAGGAAGACAAATTCGAGAATATTCAGGCCAGAGCTAAAGAAAAGGGCTTTGTATTTCCGATTTTGCGAGATGAAAAACAAAGTGTGGCCAAAACTTTTGGGGCCTTGCGTTTGCCACATGTTTTTGTGGTAAAAAAAGAAGGATTTAAATACATTTTGAGATATTCTGGAGCCATAGACGATAATCCGCAGGACCCAAGTGGTATCACAAAAAACTATCTGGATGACGCCGTTCAGAGTCTTTTAGAAAACAAACCCATCATCACCGAACAAACAAAACCCATTGGCTGTGCCATCAGGTGGAAATAATATGTCAGTAAAACTCCCGCCCATCATTCCCAAAAACAGAGCTAACGAGCTTTTGGCGTTTAATCGCCTGCTTGACATCATGGACGACCTCCGTGAAAAATGCCCATGGGACCGCAAACAAACGCTCGAAAGCCTGCGTCATTTGACCATTGAAGAAACTTATGAACTTTCGGATGCCATTCTTGAAAACGACCTGCAGGAAATCAAGAAAGAGTTGGGCGACATTATGCTACATTTGGTTTTTTATGCCAAAATTGGTTCCGAAACAGAGGATTTTGACATTAAAGATGTTTTGAACGGAATTTGTGAAAAACTCATCAACAGACATCCGCATATTTATGGCGACGTATTGGTGGCCGATGAGGACGAGGTGAAGAAAAACTGGGAACAACTAAAGCTCAAAGAAGGAAATAAGTCGGTTTTGGGCGGTGTTCCAAAATCATTACCAGCCTTGGTAAAAGCCATGAGAATTCAAGAAAAAGCCCGTGGAGTAGGATTTGATTGGGAAGAAAAAGCTCAAGTCTGGGCCAAAGTGGAAGAAGAAATGCAAGAGTTTAAGGAGCATTTCAACGCCGAAACACAGGTTACCATTGATAAAGAACAGGCCGAAGCCGAATTTGGTGATGTGCTGTTTTCGTTGGTAAATTACGCACGATTTATCGATATCAATCCTGAAACTGCTTTAGAACGTACAAATAAAAAATTTATAAAGAGATTCCAATATTTAGAATCCAAGGCTTCAGAAATGAACAAAAAGCTCTCGGATATGACGCTGGCGGAGATGGACGTTTTTTGGGAGGAAGCTAAGAAGATTTGATTTTAGAGATTTGTGTTTGCATTTACAGTTGCCAACTTTTGGAAATTTGGCAACTGTTGTTCAATCAGACTGAAATTGCGGCATTTACAGTTGACAACTTTTGGAGAGTTGTCAACTGTTGTTCAATCAGACTGAAATTGCGGCATTTACAGTTGACAACTTTTGGAAAGTTGTCAACTGTTGTTCAATCGGAGTTGAATTGCGGCATTTACAGTTGACAACTTTTGGAAAGTTGTCAACTGTTGTTCAATCAGAGTGGAATTGCGGCATTTACAGTTGCCAACTTTTGGAGAGTTGTCAACTGTTGTTCA
>CAMCYZ010000073.1 GCA_945885545.1 Spirosoma fluviale | reverse complement strand
TAGGACTATTAGAATCTGAAACCAGAATGAAAAAAGTAAGTAACTTTGAAAATCTTCAGAAAATGCAAAAGAAAATAAAGTCAGAAATAGAAAACAGAATCAATTCAAGTAAAATCTCTTAAATTTCAACTAAGTTTGGAACAATCTCTCATCTAGTTATAGTATTCAAATTAAATACTAATTGTTCCTTATATTTTTTTGCAGTCCGTTGTAAAATTTCGCCTCCAAAGAATTTTTTTTAGCCCAAAATGTTGCTGGCGAAATTTTTCAGAGGATCATTGCAAAAAAAGTGTTTTTTTTGTTACTTTTTTTTCAAAAAAAAAGTAAGCCCGCCTGGCAAGGCACACAAACTATATAATTAATGCAATTTTTAACCTAGAAACTTTAGTTATTTATTAAACCCTTGCTTCTTTTCCCTTTTTGATGGATATTCGTAAAAGTATTATATCGAATGCAGACATTATTTGTCGAAATATTAAATCACAAGTCCATTTCAATTTTGAATGATTTAGCTGATTTAGAATTGATTTCGTTCAACAAAAAGGAAAAGAATCAGAAAAGAAATCTCTAAAAAAGATATTAATAGGAGGTCCAACATGGAGCCAAAATGACGAAAAAGAAGTTTCGAAAGCTAGAAAGAGCAAAAATAAAATAGCCCAGATTTTTTATTCAAAGCCCCAATAAAAGCAAAGTATTTCTAAAAAAAACTATCATGCCCAAAATCGTCACCTTCGGAGAAATACTGCTCCGTCTTTCTACGCCAGGATTTCAAAAAATAGCCCAGGCAGAATCATTCGACTGCACCTTTGGGGGTACAGAAATGAACGTTGGTGCGGCCCTAGTCAATTTTGGCTTTGAGGTGTCTCATGTCGGTGTCTTTCCAGACAATCACATCGGAAAAAAAGCCAAGGCCTTCATCCGAAAACTGGGTATTTCTGATGAAAACATTCACCTCAAAGGCCAAAGAATGGGCTTGTTTTTTCTTGAAACAGGAGCAGTAAGCAGGGCAAGCCAAATAGTATATGACCGGGCAGATTCTGCCTTTGTAAATCTAGACCCAAATTGGTTTGACTGGGAAGAAATCCTGAAAGACGCAGATTGGTTTCATTGGTGTGGAATAACTCCTGCAGTTGGCGAAAAGCCAGCCATAGCACTCTTGGAAGCCTTGAAAGTGGCCAAAAAACTTGGCGTTAAAGTATCTTCAGACATTTATTATCGCAGCAACCTCTGGAATTACGGCAAAACACCGCAAGAAATCCTTCCAGAACTAGCCTCCTATTCCAATGTAATATTGGCATCCAGAAAAAATATTGAAGAGATTTTTGGGATAAGCTCTGAAGAAGAAAAAGGAAAATTCCAAGATACGGCCAAAAAACTTATGGCCCAATATGAATCAATAGAGAAAGTCATTGACACCGAACGCATACAAATAAGTGCATCGCACAACCGCATGAACGCCCGCATGTGGAACGGCCAAGAATACCTGAAAACTGCTAATCTAGACATCACCCACATAGTGGATCGGGTAGGCACAGGCGATGCCTTTTTAGGAGGGTTTATCTATGGGCAATTGACCTATAAAGTCGATTTAAAGTCGCTGGAGTTTGGAAATGCTTCAAGTGCACTGAAACACACCATTCCGGGAGATCAAAACTTGGTGGACATCGCTGAGGTTGAAAACCTGATGCTCGGCGATGGAAGCGGGAAACTGAAAAGATAAAAAAAAACAGCAAGAAAATCTCGCTGTTTTTACTACCCCTAAACTACTCTGAAAAAAAACTATCACACTATTTTTAAACACTTTGTCATTTATCTATACCTTTGGAAGATTATTTCCTATGAATCAACCTACATTGAATTCGGTTAAACTGGTTTTGGTTTTATCTCTTTTCCCAAATTTCTGCTTAACCCAAGCCTTCAGGTGACCGTACTCCTCTTTAGTCACATAATTTACTGATTTCCTAAGTTCTTTCCTGAAAATTCTTGGATCAAAACTGACCTTTTCAAGAATTATTTTTGTATATTCCAACATCGTCATTTTTATATTTTTTTAAGGTTGAAAACTCGAAAATAATTTTACTCTTTTACAGAAGCCAATTGTTCTTTGTTTATTTCTTTCTGAACTGTTTTAGAAAACACAGGCGATTTATAATTCCTGTTTGACTCCAATGGATTAAAACCAGGTCGAGCATTCTCGGTGTTGGTTTTTAATACCAGCAAATCCTGATTATCTTGGTTTTTGTTAAATACTTGGTGCTTATAGTTTTGAGGCGAATCAAATGCGTTGGATATTGACTCATTGTTTTTGTTTATCGCAACATCTTGCTTTTTAACCTCTTTTCTATCCTGCACTGGCATTTTGTAATTCCTAACTGAATGGGTTTGACCAAAAACTGCCATGGTCGGTATTAACATTGTACCCAATATTATTCCTATTAAATTTTTCATTTGTTTTGTTGAAATTATTTGTCCTCGTTATGATTACTCTACAAAGCTACAACACTATTATTAGACCCAACTTAGGTATATATTAGAAAGTTATTAGAATTTGAATCACCCTTTTTTTTGTAAAAATTATAATGATGAAAACCATAACAGCAATAGGCTCAGTATCATAATTTTTTATCTGAAACAACTTGATGAAATATAGCCTTTCAGACCCAAATGGTGTTATTTTACCTTATTTTTAAGCCGTAGGGGACAGGATACGCCCCCATCCGGTTTTTCTTTATTGGATTATTCTGAAAATCTATTAATCTCAGATTTTCCATTAAGCAAATATCCTGGGGGACATACCTGAGCATACTTCTGTTGACAAAGAGCGAGTTCACATTTTGCAATTTAAGCAGGGATGAATTGTTTAGAAACGCATTGTTGTTTTCTAAGTGTAAAATTCTGAGTTTAGGCATAGCCGCTATTACATCAATACTCGACTCTAAATCTAAGTTTTGCTCATTGTCAATAAACAGCTCTTCTAAAGATTCAAGAGAAGATATACTTTTCGATATTGTAGAAAACAGGTTTCCGCCGAGATCCAAAACCTTGAGATTCTGAAGTTTTGAGAGCTCTTCAGGAAAGATTCGTAAATGATTATTACGAAGATTTAGATACGTCAGGTTTTTAAAAAGTGATATTTCCTGGGGTAAAGACTCCATGTTCATTCCACTTAAATTTAAGCGAGTTACCTTGTCAGGAAAAGCCAAGGCTTGGTTCAGCTCCGTGTATTCTTGCTCCTGAGCTATCGTATTATTTATAATTCCTACTTGAGCCAAAAAAAAGGCCAATAACAACCTCATACATGTTAATCGTTTCATGTTATTCAAATTTAGGTATGCTTCAAAAAAACTGGAGATACTGAGAGACAGCAGGTTACTGTCACTCAGTAAATAAATAATCCGTAAATTGAGCCTTTTGAGTTTACTCAAACTTTTACCAATAAATTAATCTTGGTTCGCATTCAGCATCAACGGTTGCTCTGCACCTGTTATAATTACCTTGGCGTTAGGCGAAGCTGCAAGCTTATTAAAAGCTTCAATAGCTTTAAACCTTATCAATAACGGAGTAAGTCCCTCAGCAACAATCTTCTGTGCGTCTCTAATCCCCTCGGCTTCTATTATGAGTCTTTTGGCCTCTTGTTTTTCTTTGTCTAAAACAAACTGCATCCTTTGCGAGTCTTGCTCAGCCTCTAATTTATCCTCTATAGCTTTGGTAAGTCCGGGAGGCAAAACGATACTTTTTAATAGCACCGACTCCACAACAAAGCCTCTTTCCTTGAGTTGCGTCATCATTAAATCCTTGATAGACTTCTCAATGACCGACCTTTGGCCAGTATGCATATCTTTGGCAAAATACTGTGAAGAAATATCGGCTACTGCAGACCGGAACACTGGCAAAATAACCACTTGCTCGTAGTTTTTACCAAGCTTCTCTACAACTTTTGGTGCATAACTGCCTTCTAGGCGGTAGAGTATTGAAACATCCGACTGAACGGTGAGGCCTTCTTTTGAAGGTAGCGGCACCCTGACTTCCATGTTCATGGTGCGAGCAGGTAATTTAATTATAGTAGTATAAAAAGGATTATACCATCGGGCTCCCTCCATTAGGGGCTCAGACTTAATTTTACCGAATGATCGCTTAACACCAACCTCCCCTTGTCGAATTATAGTACAGCTACTAAAAATTAAACTAAAAGCGATGCCCATTAAAACCAATCGTGTTTTCATCTTTATGTAAATTTTAATTTTGTTATTCTGTGCCCCTTTGAGCACATAACAAAGCTAAGACCCTACTATTAGAATCAACTTAGAAAAAAATTAGAAGAATATTAAATTATTTTTTAGGAAGAAATACCCTAAAAAGAAGCTTATCTGGGTCTGGCTTCGTTACTTCTATTTGTCCTTGATGAACTTCTATAATTCCCTTAACCAATGAAAGACCCACTCCATGACCACCAATGTTTTTTGAGTTGCCTCCTCGCTTAAAAGGCACAAAGATGTTAATAAGGTCATCGTCGCTCACGTTTTGACAATCATTCCGAAACTCAATAATAATAGAATTTTGACTGTTTATTACTTCTATATCTACCGTTTGATTCAAAGAATACTTTATTCCGTTGTCAATGAGATTATAAAAAGCCGTGTAAAGCAATGGTGGATTGCCTAGCAGTTCTGGTATTTCGTCTTCGTCTTCATCAAAGTTTATAACCACTTGACAATGTGAATTTTTTTTAATGGCCTCATCTCTTACTCTTGATAACTTATCGAGCACGTTAATTAGCGTCAAATTGGTATTTTCGGAGTATGAATTAAGTGAGGTGAGATCAAGGAGGTTATTGCTAAGTCTATTGAGCTGTTTTACATCTTCCAATACCGACTGAATCATCTTTTTAAGGTCTTCAGGGCTATCCTCAGCCAACAGTGAAACCTGAATCTGTCCGGTAATAGAAGTCAAAGGAGTCCTCAGCTCATGTGAAGCATGTGAAACGAAGGCTTTCTGTGCCAAAAATGATTTTTGAAGGCGATCGAGCATTTGATTAAACCTGTCGACCAATTGAGTAAACTCGTCATTTTCGTTGCCCATAGCCAAACGCTCACCTAGCTGAGAAGCTTTAATTTTATCTATTTTTTTGATAATTTGCTGAATAGGATTCAGCATTCTTTCCACAAAAAACCATCCGGTGAGAGCACTCAAAAATAAAAAGCACAAGCCTCCCAAAATTAGCACGTAGGCTAAGTTCTGTAATTTAATAAAACCATAATTATCAACGGCATAGGAAACAATTACATACTTCTGATTTTTGTTCTCAAACAAGATTCCTATATATTCAGATTCGGTATTCTCCCAGAAATACTCTTTCTCAGCTTTTATTTTTTCTAAAATTTCACCTTCAATTTTAAACCTATCATCGCCGGTTTCATAAATTACCTGTTTTTTGCTGTCAAAAATCACAATTTCCTCGTTTGTAAGGGCTGTAAAATCGTTTCGGTCAAGGAGTTTTAATACCTCGGGACTGATGTCATTTTTATTAAAATAAATATTTGCTGTAGACAGTGCCTCCTTCCTTAAACGCTCTTTAAATTCTGACCTTCGATATTCTTTGCTTTGCAGATATATAACCACACAGAAAAAAGACAACAACACCGCAGTGATAGCAAGGTAAATCAGTATGAGTTTATTTCTAATCTTCATAGTTATGCACTAAACCCATTATTTACTTTTCAAAGTGTAGCCCATTCCGAAAATCGTATGGATCAGTTTTTCGTCAAAACCCTTATCAAGCTTGTTTCTAAGATAGTTTACGTATACTTCTATAAAGTTGGTGCCTGTATCAAAATCTATGTCCCAAACATACTCGGCGATATCCAATTTCGAAACTACACGTCCTCTATTCCGCATCAAATACTCCAACAGATTAAATTCCTTGGCGGTTAAGGCAATAACTTTACCCGCACGAATAGCCACTTTTTGATGAAGATTCAATTCAAGGTCTGCAACCTTCAAAATATCGTCTTCAGGCATATTTTCGTTGCTTCTCTTAAGCAGTGCCTTTATACGTACCAAAAGCTCCATAAAATCAAATGGCTTTACGAGGTAGTCGTCTGTTCCCACCTCAAAACCTGAAAGTTTATCGCTCACGCTGCCGAGTGCAGTCAACATCAAAATCGGAACCTTTGCGTTGGCTCTACGAATTTGTTCGCACACTTCCAGACCACTCATATCAGGCAAACCAATGTCTAATATAACCAAGTCGTATTTCTGGCTTTCGAAAAAAACAAGGGCTTCACGTCCGGTAGATGCAATTTCAGAACCGTAGCCTTGAGTAAATAAGCCTTTTTTGATAAAAGAGGCTACCTTTTCTTCGTCTTCTACGATCAGAAATTTTTTGCTGTCACTCATTTTTTTAAAAGTTTAAGTATAACTCTTAAAGTTACCTTGCTCAGATTAGAAACTCCTTGTAAGAATATTAGATTATAATTAGAATTACTTTTTCCTGACAATGCTGTGATAATATCCAATCTGAATGAAATTCTTTCCGGTTTCGTCATTTATTTTATAATCAAACTGACTTAAAAAACCTAGCATGAATGAATTCGAAGGATTAAGTTTATAGGTGACATTAACAGAAATTCTATTTCGCTCAAAATAGGGCTCCTTATTGGTAAAAAACAACTCGTTGTAAACGCCCAATTCTAGGTTTTTTTTCGGAAAAAGAGGATAAGCTACACCAAATCTATTCCTAAAACGATTTCTATACCCATTAGTTGTAAATCGCATTTCGGTTCTAAACCTATTTTCTACCTTTAATTTATTGATTTCCTGTGATATCAACACCTGCGGCCAAAGTCTGATTTCCGCATTGTTTTTAGGTAATTCAAAATTGCCCCCCTCTCCATAAGTGTCGTACTTGCCAGCTGCCATACTGACCAGCAGATTTTTGTGAACCCTATAGTTCAACCCAGCCTTAAATTCATGGTAATGAAAATCGTCATAATATTTTAAAGACCTGAGTTGGGCCTCACCAAAAAGACTAAAACCTTTGTTGAGATCCATTCTCAGGTTTAAAATATTCCAAGAACCGGTAGATTGAGCCGAGGCTTGTAAACTTGTAAAAAAAACAAAATCGATTACGACATTTATTTTGAACATCAATGTGCCGAAATTACTTTTTTACAGTTTTCATTTGAATAATATCTACCAAAAATGCAAAAGCCATAGAGAAATAAATGTAGCCTTTCGGAATTTCAAACGACAGACCCTCTGCAATAAGCGAAACTCCAATCATCATTAAAAAACACAAGGCCAAAATCTTGAATGATGGATGTTTACTGATGAATTCACTGATAGGTTTTGCGGCTGCTAACATTATTAAGACTGTAAAAATAACCGCTGCGTACATTATCCAGAGTTCCTGAACCATACCCACTGCTGTAATTATAGAATCCACAGAAAAAACCAAATCTAAAATAATTACCTCTGAAAGTAGCTTAGAAAATGACCTAACTACTACTTCCTTTTTGTTCTCTCCGTTTTGATGCAGCTCGGTTTTGTGGTAAATCTCTTTCGTACTTTTATAGATAAGAAACAAGCCACCAAATAGTAAAATAATACCTTTCCCGGTCATATCTGTTTCTAAAACGGTAAACAATACTTGGTCAAGCTTTAATATCCAAGAAATAATTCCCAACAAGGCCAACCGCATGACCATCGCAAGGCCAATTCCCCACAAGCGGAGTTTCTTTCCTTGATCGGCAGGAAGCTTATCTGCCAAAATAGAAATAAAAATAATGTTGTCAATGCCAAGAATTACCTCCAAGGCAATTAAAGAAAATAAAGGAATAAGTACTTCAGATAACATAATATTAGGGTTAGTTTAACAAATATACAGATGGATTAGAATCTAAGTGAACATTAAAAATTAAAATTTCATTAGAACCTTTTTTCAAAAAATTAAAAATTAAAATACTGAACTGTAGCCATATAAAGTGGCATACCAATAGTAATATTGACCGGAAAAGTAACAGCCAAGGCCATCGGAAGATATAAACCTGGATTTGCCTTCGGCACGGTTATCTTCATGGCGGCAGGCACAGCGATGTAGGAGGCACTTGCCGCCAAAATACCAAACATAAACCTGTTGGATACATCATCGGTAATCAGGCCACTAAGAATAGAAAACAATACGCCGTTGACCAAAGGAATGGTAAAAGCAAAAACTATAGGAAACCAACCAAACGAAAAAAATGACTTTAGCTTTCGGCCACTCGTTAGGCCCATATCCATCAAAAAAATCGCCAGAAAACCTTTGAACAAATCATTGGTAAAGGGCTTGATGCCTTCGGCTTGTTTGGCATTGGCTAGAAAACCTATCACAAGACTTCCCAATATCAACAACACACTGCCATTGGTTAAAGAATGACCAATTACCGAGCTTTTCTTAATCTTTGTGCTTTTTTCTCTATCAAAAAGTGAAATTAACATAAGGCCAACAATAATGGCAGGAGACTCCATAAGTGCCATAATAGCCACCATATAGCCGTGCACATTTAATTGCAGTGTTTCTAAATACGCAGCAGAAGTAACAAAAGTAACAGCACTTACCGAGCCATAAGACGCCGCGATGGCCCCAGCGTCTTGTACGGATAACTTCCTGCGGAGTATAAAGTAAGTGTATATAGGAATAACGATTGAAATAAATACACCAAACAACATAGCAGCGGCTATATCCAAGTTGAAGGTTTCGTGAGATAACTCCTGACCCCCTTTAAAACCTATAGAAAACAACAAATAAATGGATATAAACTTTGAAGAATTAGAAGGAATCTCTAGGTCGCTTTTCAGATAAACAGCTAAAATGCCCAAAACAAAAAATAAAAGTGCCGGATTTCTTAAATTTTCAATCAATAAATCTATATTCATATTAGACCTTGTGGGTTAATTGTAAGTAATTAAAATGGGTATTGTTTTCAGAAATAATCAATCCTTCCATTTCGATGTCCTTCTTTAAAATATAACTTCCTAGAATATTTGACTGAAGAATCTCAAGCGTTTGATAAGAGATGTTAAGTTCGGCCATTTTATAGCTTTGTTCTTTAATATTAAGACCTTTAAAATCGGAATTGTAGTTTTTCTGATACAAATCCTCTAATATTTCTAAAGCTCTAAAATTAGCCTTTGGGTTGTTGTTCACAACTGAATTGATAAATCTGCAAGAAGTACTGTTCACTATTTTGATTTCAGTGATTTCTTCTGTTTTCAAAATGCACTTTATGGCACTCAGAAAATTGGTATCGCTTGTATCAATAGAAGCCATTGGTGAAGTCAGAAAAAGTATAGAATCTCCTAACTCTTTTTGTAAAACGGGCTCAACGCAAGAAAAAGGGCAAATGATAAATAACGGTTTTGGCATATCGACTTTGTCTTTGGTGGGTAAAATAACATTTGTTTGAAACGATTGGCATTCACCGTATGCATGCTGAAAACTTACACGCTGATTAAGTAGTTTCTTATTCCTTTGCAAAATTGGGACTAATTATTCATTAGTTTTTATTTAATTTTAATATCGAAACCATAAAATTTATTTATGTATTTGATTGTAAAATACTACAGGTATTTCAGAAACCCACGGCATAAGAGAGGCATCTGGAAAACTGAACATGGGAATTGACCTCAAAAACTTCTAATATCTCTGTAGGTCAAACCACCTGCAGAAAGATATTTATCGCTTATTTCGGATAGCAAATAGCCTATAATTCTAAAATCGGTATTGACAAAATCTATGATTTGAAATGAAGACTTTGGCTTAAAGAGGAAGATGAAAATGTTCTATGGTTGTGGGTTTAGACTAGTGCTTTTTTCCCTCCGAAACTTTAGTTGTGAAGATGTGTAAAATGCAAACATTCGGGCTGAAAACATTATAAAAGTACCTGTTTTGTAAGCCAAATTTTAGGAGAGTTTCGAAATCCTTCTCCCAAAGTATTTGTGCCTAAAATAACAAAAACTGCGAAAATAAAACATTCATAACTAAGTTTTAGACACACGGGGGAATGATTATTTCTTAGCGTCTTTCCGCCTTAGCGGTAAATTATAAACACATGAAACTTAAAAAAAGCCCCTTTTCAGAAGCTCTTACTTTTTCTTTTTCTTCTTTTCTTCCATGGCTTTTTCAAACTCCGCAATTTCTTTGAAAACGTCTTTGAAGGTCTTTTGGTCGGCTTCAGAGAAAATTATGGTTTCTTGATAATCCAAATCTTCGAGCTTCTGAGTGGCTATGGAGTGGCCAATATAATCCTCAATGGCATCCAACATGGGCCTTTCTTCTAAACTACAAAACGACAAAGCCCTGCCTTTTTGAGTGCCACGGCCTGTTCTGCCTATTCGGTGCACATAGTTTTCAGGAACATCCGGCAGGTCATAATTTATTACATAATCCACATTGGGTATATCTACGCCTCTCGCACTCACATCTGTGGCTATCAACACCTTCAACTCGCCCGTTTTTAGCCTTCGCATGGTATCTTTCCTTTCTTGATGCGTTTTGCCCGAATGTATAGATTCTGTCACGAGTCCTACACGATCCATGGCAGCCACTACCCTATCTGCTCTGACTTTGGTTCTCACAAAAACCACCAGTTTCTTATCTGCATTTTGCTTAATAAACCTTTCCAAAAAGAATCTTTTGTCATCCATTTCTATCAAAATCATCGAATGACTGATATTTTTAGAGATGGGGTCGTCGGGCGAAATCTGTATACGAATGGCATTCTTCACGATAGAATATGCCAATTTCTTTATTTTTTCATCTATAGTGGCTGAGAAAAACAGCGTTTGTTTGTTTTTAGGCAAAAACCTAATAACGTCTTCTATGTCTTTATAAAAACCCATATCCAACATTCTATCGGCCTCGTCGAGTATCAGAAACTCCGTGCCTCTGAAGTCTATAAATCCTTGGGCACGCAGGTCAAACATCCTGCCTGGCGTAGTTACCAAAATATCCACGCCTTTTTGAAAAGCCGCTATCTGTGGGTCTTGATCTGTACTACCAAACAAGGCCAAGATTCGCAGTTTGGTATATTTGGCTATTTCTTTAAAAACCTCTGCTATTTGTTGGGCAAGCTCATGTGTGGGTACCATTACCAAAGCCCTTACCGAGCCTTTGGCAAACCACTCGGGCGGATTGGTATGCAGAATATTTATAACCGGTATAGCAAAGGCCGCGGTCTTACCCGTTCCTGTCTGAGCGATAGCCAACACATCTTCGCCTTTGAGGATATTCGGAATGGCCTTAAACTGTATGTCAGTGGGCTTTTTGAATCCCTTTTCGGCCAAACTCCTTTTAATGTCATTCGAAATTCTGTAGTCTTCAAACTTCATTAATTACCATAAGTTATGATGTTGTCGTTCTTCTTTTTCGGCTTGTGCCAATCTCTCGGAGCTTTGTCTATTCTTTCGCCGTCTTTGTTTTTGTTGGCTTCTGAAACTACGATGGCTCTCCCCATTTGTTCCGAACCATTCAGTTTTTTTAGAGCAGACAGTCCGCTTTTTCTATCTGCCATTTCAACAAAACCAAAGCCCTTGTTTTGTCTGCTACTTTTGTCAATCACTATTTTGGCAGATTTGACCTCACCAAACGGCGAAAACAAATCCACTAAGTCTTGATCTTTGAATTTGAAAGGAATGCTTCCTACAAAAATGTCCATCTCTATATCAGTTTGTCAATTTTCTAAATATTTCTTCTAAAGTTCCACCCTCTTTTTTGAGGTTTTCTAAAGTGTTATCGGCCACCAAGTTGCCTTTGTTTATGATTATCACTCTGTCACAAATAGCCTCCACTTCTTGCATGATGTGTGTGCTGAGAATAATGGTCTTATTTTTACCCACTTCCTTTATCAATTTCCTGATTTCCACCAATTGGTTTGGATCAAGACCCGTGGTGGGTTCGTCTAATATCAGCACCTCTGGCTCATGAATAAGTGCCTGAGCAAGTCCGACTCTTTGACGATATCCTTTTGAAAGTTGCTCTATTTTTTTATGCTTTTCGGGCGAAAGTCCTACCATTTCTATTACTTTGGCCACCTTACTTTTTAGGTTGTCACCCTTCAACCCATACATACCACCCACAAAGCCGAGGTATTCTGTCACGTACATTTCTAGATATAGCGGATTGTGTTCAGGCAAATAGCCCACTTTTCTTTTCGTTTCTAAAGAATCTACCGTAATTATGTCTTCGTCCAATTTGGCTTCGCCAGAGCTAGAATTTATAAATCCAGCGAGAATCTTCATGGTAGTAGATTTACCGGCACCGTTTGGCCCTAAAAAGCCCAGTATCTGACCTTTTTCTATCGAAAATGAAATGTGGTTTACCGCAGTTTGGCTGCCATAAGTTTTGGTAAGCTGATTTACAGATATCGCCATAAAAATCTTAGAGGGAGTATTTGCCACAAAAATAATCATTTATTCGTTAAGAAACCGACAATTGGGCAATAAGGTGAGAGGTAGTTAAAAAGTGTTAAAGCCCTTTAAAGTGATAGCCAAAAAACCTAGCTTTGAGTCATCAAATTATTAAAATTGAATAGAATTAATGTTTTGATTGGTGTTATGCTCCTCGCACTGCTGTCTTTGATAGCCTTCCAGTGGTATTGGATAGAAAACGCTATCGCCGAAAAAAATGAGCAATTTGACAGAAAAGTAAGCGAAACCTTGAGAGAAACTGCTCGCCAAATAGAAAAGCAGGAAGTTGTTTTTTTGGCAAAACAACGAATTCTTCAAGAAGAAAAACGCCGTCTGCTAGAAATATCAAAACCCCAGAAAAGATTGGCTGCTAGAAAATCAGAACGACGGGTTAAAAAAACACAACAAATACAATCAGACACCATAAATTTTGCCTACAATGACGGCAATAGTCTGAAGTTTGAACCAAGGCATGTCATTACAATTCATTTAAACCCTGAGGGTATTCAAACCAAAAATGATGCCCTAACCGAAAGAATGTTTGTTTATCCTGAGCGTCAGAGCGAGTACTTGAGAACTTTCTTGGAAGATGAGCATCGGTCTTTCGAAAAATTCAGGAAAAGATCAATGGAAATTGCTCAAAAACAGAACAATATTGTAGAAATTTCACGGTTTTTTGAGGAAGATGATTTCATGGAAAGAGGAAGTCCCATGTCGGGTTTTGATGCTTTTATTAGCGAAGAAAACAGCATGGTTGAAATTAAGGCGAACGAAATCAAACCTGCCGATTATCTGAAGTTAAACAACAAACCTTCAAATAAACCAAATGACAATTTGACAAAAAAGCAAAAGAAGGTTGACTTGATGAAAGATGTATTTAAGGATATTATTATCGGGAAACGGAGCATTTACGAAAGATTAAACCATGTAATGCTCGACACGCTTCTGAAAAAACAATTTGCCGAAGAGGGCATTTCATTGCCATTTGAATATGGCGTAAGAGACAACGGCAACTTTGTTTTTGCTTCTTTCAACAAAGACGAAAACTTTTCGAAATCGAAAACCTACAAGGTAAAATTGTTTCCGAACGATACCTTCCAACAGGACCAAACTTTGCAAGTATACTTCCCTGAAAAAAAGAACTACATACTCAAAAACCTTTGGTCGATTTTCGGTAGTTCGTTTCTCTTAATCGCATTTGTGGGGGGTATATTCTATTACTCTGTTAACAGTTTATTGAACCAGAAAAAACTTTCAAATATCAAGAATGACTTTATCAACAACATGACGCATGAGCTAAAAACCCCAGTTTCAACGATAGCATTGGCCCTGGAAGTCATAAAAGATAAGGAAATAAACAAAAGCCCTGAAAAAACAGAACGATACCTCAATATTATAACAGAAGAAAATAGAAGGCTTGGCACACAAATAGAAAAGGTGCTACAGATAGCCAAACTAGAAAAAGGCGACCTAAACCTGCACTTCGAACCTATCGACATCAATGAGGTGCTCGACCAAGTTGTGAAAAACCAGGGCGTTCAAATGGAACAACACGGCGTGAAACTTAATCTTGACCTCCAAGCAGGAGAAACTATTGTTTCAGCAGATAGGGTTCATTTGACCAATATTATCTTCAATTTGATGGACAATGCCATCAAATATTCAAAAGAACAACCCGAAATAAGTATTTCCACAAGCAACACCGCTACGGCACTCAGCATCACTATTTCTGACAACGGAATAGGCATACCGAAGGACCAACTAAGCAAAATCTTCGAAAAATTCTATCGTGTTCCAAAAGGCGACTTACACGACGTAAAGGGATTTGGACTTGGTTTGAGCTACGTCAAAAACATGGTAGAGATGCACAAAGGCAGCATAACAGTCAACAGTAAAATAGATGAAGGCACCAAGTTTTCGATAAATTTACCCCTAGCTTAAAAATAATTCAAACCAAATATGACCGAGATAAAACTACTATTGGCCGAAGACGACAACAACTTGGGCTCACTGCTGCAAGAGTATCTTACGGCCAAAGGTTACGAGGTAACACTAGCCAAAGATGGCAATCAGGCCTTAGATATTTTTCTAGATTCAGACTTCGACTTTTGTATTTTAGATGTCATGATGCCAAAAAAAGACGGCTTTTCATTGGCAAAGGAAATACGAACTAAAAATCCTGATATTCCGATTTTGTTTCTTACCGCCAAAAGCATGCAAGAAGACACCATCAAGGGTTTTGAAGTGGGGGCCGATGATTACATGACTAAACCCTTCAGCATGGAAGAGCTCCTACTGAGGATAAAAGCGATATTGAAAAGAACAAAAAAAGGAGAAATAAATCCCGAAGCTGAGGTTTTTAGTGTTGGAAAATATAGTTTTAACTCCCTGCAGCATGAATTAAAACTTGGAGCCGAAACCTATAGATTAACCACCAAAGAATCTGATTTATTGAAGTTGTTCTGCCAAAACCAAAACAAGACAGTCAGCAGAAGTTATGCTCTAAAACTCATTTGGGGCGATGATTCTTACTTCAATGCCCGCAGTATGGATGTGTATATCACCAAACTCCGAAAATACCTAAAATCAGACGGCAGCATTCAGATCATGAATTTACATGGCGAGGGGTTTAAGTTGGTGTGTTAGTAACTGAAGTTTCGGGGAAAAATAAAAGACTAATAATCAGAAACTAATGTCGTTTACTTAAGGTATTTTTTTACTCTAAAACCTCTCCCTAAATCCCTCTTCACAGGAGAGGGACTTAAAATCTGAGCTTAAGTAAACGATATTGAATCACAAACTTACAAAACACTAGTTAATACTAATAGCTAATTATCAGTTGTTATATTTTTCAAATTTAATACTTATTGTTCCTTATACTTTTTTTGCAGACAGTTGTAAATTTTCGCTTCCAAAGGATTTTTTGCAACCTAAAACCTTGCTAGCGAAATGTGCAGGCGGACGGCTTTCAGAATCATTTCGGACCGCCGTTGCGGCAAAAAAAGTGTTTTTTTGTTTGGGACCGACCTTTCGGCTTTTTTTCAAAGTGCCGGCAATCCGGCAGTGCGATAGTTAAGATCATTCCTAATAAAGTTCATTATTTTTTCTATTTTTGTGTAAGAAAAAATAGTGGACTTCACAAAAGGAGCCAGGCATTTGTCGGCTCTTTTTTGAAGTGATTTGTTTTAAGCTACCAATTTATGTTTAAAGTTCACATCATATTTCTGTTTTGATCTTACTACAGCAAAAACTAATTGTACTAATTTGTTTTTTACATTGTTCATCGCTACAAAACCTTTTTTACCTTCTTCTTTTTTTCGTTTGTAATAAATTTTAATGTTTGGATTATGCTGAATAGCAGACATTACCGATAAATGCAACAGCCCTTTTAAAAATTTATGAGAAAAGTGACTATTATGAGTACCCTTATTAATGGAAGTACCCGAAGTATGTTCAAACGGAGCAATGCCAGCCAAAGCTGCAAACTTGCGTGCAGTCATGTCTTCTGAAAAGTTCCTAGTATAAACCAACATCCAACAAACCACTAATTTGCCAATTCCTTTTACTGAGGTGGCCAAATTGACGTTTTCTACCCAAGTTTCATTCTCTTTTATCAAGTTATCAATAGCATTTTCAATTTCTTTTAAAGTGGCTTTTAATCCAGTGATGGCTAGTTTGTTTAAATCATGTAAGATTTTATTCGATTTTGCATTTCCATACATTTTTATCTCTTTAAGTGGCGTTTCAATCGCTTTTAATTGATCGCTTACTCGTTTTCTATTCGATAACAGATCGTGAAGCAGGGTTAGGTTTTCGTCGTATTTTGGAGTTAACTTCACTTTATATCGCTTAGAAAGTCCGTATTCTGCTATGCTAAAAGAATCAACCTTGTCATTCTTAGTCTTTTTGATTCCTGAAGCTCTATTTATAACAAAACCAGATTCAACCCATAAACAGCAGTCTTGGTCTTGAAGGAAAAACCAAAGTAATCGTGAATAGATACCCGTATGCTCCATTATAAATAAAACCTCGCTAGAGCCACTAGTTAATTCACAGACCCATTCTAGGAAATCTAAGAATGAATCGTTGCCATTGATGAACTTTTTATGGCCTAATTTTTTGCCATTGTCATCCAAAACTCCAGCATCAAACTTCTTTTTAGAATTGTCAATGCCTACAAAAAACAAATAATTTTTTGATAAATTACACATAAAGCGTTAATTTTAAGGTGAAAAAACTGTTTTACCTAAGAAAAACCTCATTTTGACTCAGTCCTTTATTAGATTAATAGTCGAAGCTATTTCTGAATAGTTAAATGGTCTTTAATGAGTATGGAAGCAGGGCCTGGATCGCACCATAGATTTTACTAAACGTCTCGATAGGTTTCTCCTGCTTCCATCTTAGGGAAAATACTGATCAAATTTAACCTAAGTTCTCAATATTTTAAAGCAAAACATTAAAGCACAAATCTAAAGGA
>CAMCYZ010000072.1 GCA_945885545.1 Spirosoma fluviale | reverse complement strand
CTTTGCAAAAAAAATATTATTGGTTAAATGCCAGAAGAGCAAATCAGAGAAATTCTCTACTTTGAAGACCATTACTTAGACTTCTATAAAACACTAAAACCAGAGGTAAAAAAGAAGTTTAACTGGACTTTGCAGTTGATTTCAACCGTAGAACGAATCCCTGAGAAATATTTCAAGCATTTAACTGGGACAGATGGACTTTTTGAAATTAGAGTAGAAGTAGGTTCTGATATTTATAGAGTTTTTAGCTTTTTCGACAAAGGACAACTGATCATACTTGCCAACGGCTTTCAAAAGAAAACCCAAAAGACCCCAAAAAACGAAATAGAATTAGCAGAGAAATTAAAAAAACAATACTTCGATGGAAAAGAATAAAAATAAGTTAACCTCATTTAAAGATCATTTAGACCAAGAATATGGCAAAACTGGAACTGAAACGAGAGAAACTTACGAACAAGAGTTTGAAGCTTTTAAACTTGGGGCAATGTTACAAGAACTTCGTAAAGAAAAAGGCATGACTCAAGAACAACTTGCCCAAAAATGTGGGACGACTAAAACATATATTTCAAGAATAGAGAATAACGCCTCCGACATCAGACTTTCGACACTTATGAGAATAGTTCAAGTAGGACTGGGTGGACACTTGAACCTCAATGTAAGTATGTGAACGAATCATAAACAGCCATCAATAACTAAGATTTCGTAGTAGACGCAAACCAAGCGATGAAACAGATAGCGGCCGGCTAGTCTTGAAATGGACCTTCGGTAGTTTTTGTCCGTTCTCACTATGGGTTTTTCGTCAAGTGATTTTTGGGTTTTCAAGACGCTTTGCAGCTTGTGGTTTATCGGCTGGTGTGATTTTTCATAGGTATTTATAGCGTTTTTGTCGCAGTGAAACTGGAACAAAAGCCGTACCTCCATGAGGTAGTTGCGGACGGAATCCTTGCCATAGCTACCCACCAACATAGATTCTTGAAGGCAATCCAGCCATTCGAGGTGGTTGTCGCTTAGTACATTTTTCGCTAGTTCGTTTTTTTGACATGATATTTTGTTTATGTTTGTCTTAAGTTCAAACAAACAAAATGCCAATTATTGAGCGATTTAATGGCGTTGACCCAAAAAGCATTTTCGCATGGTTTTTAAGGCCTTAATGCTTGCGTTTGGCTCGAACAGCACCTACAAGAAATTGGCGGTTCAGTACTTAAATGAAGCTTTGTGCCTCGTATCAAGTTCAGTGGTGGAAGAAAGTTTAGTACTTCAAAATCGCCAACTTCTTGTAGCTGCAAAACGTTAGGTGCAAGCGTAGGACGACACACAACCAATAATAAAAACGACCGATAACAAACAAAAAATGACTTTAAGCTGGAACGAAATAAAAGATAGAGCATTAAATTTCTCAAAAGAATGGGCTGACACTTCAAACGAAGAAGCAGACGCAAAACCATTTTTAGTTGAGTTTTTTAACGTGTTTGGTATTAGCAGTAAACGTGTTTCGACCTTTGAACACCGAGTTAAGAAACTTGATGACAAAGATGGATATATTGACTTGCTTTGGAAAGGGACGATTTTGATAGAAATGAAAAGTCGGGGAAAAAACCTTGACAAAGCCTATATACAAGCCATTGAATATACTCACGGTCTAAAAGAACACGAACTACCAAAATATATTCTCATATCAGACTTTGAAAACTTTCGACTTTACGACCTTGAAGAAAACAAAACAATTGAATTTAAGCTCAATGATCTTGTAAACAACGTTCAGCATTTTGGCTACTTACTTGGCTATCAAAAGAAAGTATACAAAGAGCAAGACCCTGCAAACATAAAAGCAGCCGAGTTAATGGGTAAACTTCACGACAGACTTGAAGAAATTGGATATACAGGACATCCGTTAGAAGTTTACTTGGTTCGTATTCTGTTTTTATTGTTTGCCGAAGACACAACAATTTTCAACAAGCAACAATTTCAAGAATATTTAGAACAGCGGACAGCCGAAGACGGAAGCGACCTTGCTTCAAAGTTGCAAGAATTATTTCAAGTATTAAATACACCTAAAGAAAACCGTTTTAAAAATCTTGATGAGCAACTTGCCGATTTTCCTTATGTAAACGGAAAACTTTTTGAAGAAAACTTACCTACGGCAAGTTTCGATAGTAAAATGCGACAAGCCTTGTTAGACTGTTGTTACATTGATTGGAGTAAAATATCTCCTGCAATTTTTGGCTCAATGTTTCAAAGCGTAATGAACCCGAAAGAACGCAGAAACTTGGGAGCTCATTACACAAGTGAAAGCAATATTTTAAAACTTATAAAACCGCTTTTCTTAGACGACCTTTGGAAAGAATTTGAAAGTATTAAAGACAACAAAAACAAACTTCCCGAATTTCATAAAAAATTAAGCACTCTTAAATTCCTTGACCCTGCTTGTGGTTGCGGAAATTTTTTGGTTATTACTTACCGTGAGTTGCGTCTAATAGAATTTGAAGTTTTAAAGTCACTAAACAAATCAGGACAATCATTTTTAGATGTTAGCCAAATACTTTGGATAAACGTTGACCAATTTAGCGGAATTGAATATGAAGAATTTCCTGCAAGAATTGCCGAAGTAGCAATGTGGTTGATAGACCACCAAATGAATATGTTGGTGAGTAGCGAATTTGGACAATACTTTGTGCGTTTACCATTAAAAAAATCTGCGAAAATTGTTCACCGTAACGCATTGCAAACGGACTGGGAAAACGTAGTTTCAAAAAATGAACTTACTTACATAATCGGCAATCCTCCTTTTATTGGGAAGAAGGAACAAAAGCCCGAACAGAAAGCAGATATGGAAATGATATTTGCAAATGCAAAAGGAACAGGCGTTTTAGATTATGTAACTGCTTGGTATATAAAATCGGCACAATACATTCAAAATACAAAAATCAAAGTTGCGTTTGTTTCTACAAACTCAATTTGTCAAGGCGAACAAGTCGGACTGTTATGGAGCTTGATGTTCAATAAATACAAAATCAAAATTCATTTTGCTCACAGAACATTTAGTTGGCGAAACGAAGCAAAAGGAAATGCAGCAGTTCATTGTGTAATAGTTGGCTTCGCCAACTACGACACTAATAATAAAAGCATTTTTGAATATGACGATATTAAAGGCGAACCTCACGAAGTAAAGGTTAAAAACATAAATCCATTTTTAGTTGAAGGGAAAGACATTACAGTTGAGAACAGAAAATCCCCAATATGTAAAGTTCCCGAAATGAATTATGGAAGTATGCCAATTGACGAAGGAAATTTGATTTTGACGGATGAAGAAAAAGAAGAAGCAATAAAAAACGAACCTCAAATTATAAATGCAATTAAAAAATATACAGGTGGCGATGAATTTATCAATAACAAAAAACGTTGGTGTTTATGGTTGCAGAATATTGAGCCGTCTGTTTTAAAAAACTCTAAATTTATCCTTGATAGAATTGAAAAGACTAAGAAATTTAGATTAAGCAGTAATAGAGCAGCTACAAATAAACTTGCAGAAAAAGCAATGCTTTTTGGAGAAATTCGCCAACCAAAATCAAAGTATATAATCATTCCAAAAGTATCATCCGAGAATAGAAAATATATTCCAATTGGTATTTTAGAACCAACGACAATTACAAGCGGTAGTGCTTTGATAATTCCAAATGCGAACTTGTTTATGTTTGGCATAATGACTTCTGCAATGCATATGGCTTGGATGAAAGCAACTTGTGGTAGAATGAAAAGTGATTTTCAATATTCTGCAAGTATTGTTTACAACAATTTTCCATTTCCAGATAATCCAAACGATAAGCAAGTTAAATCCATTGAAATAGCAGCACAAAATGTATTAGACACAAGGCTGCAATTTCCTAATAGTTCACTTGCCGACCTTTACGACCCTTTGACAATGCCACCAACTCTGGTAAAAGCACACAACGAGTTAGACAAAGCGGTGGACTTGGCTTACAGACCACAACCTTTCACAAGTGAAGCCAACAGAATGGTATTTTTATTTGAACTATACGAAAAATATACGGCAGACCTTTTTACAAAAGAGAAACCGAAAAAAACAAAAAAGACAGCTTGACAATGACGGTCAACAAGAACGCCAGCAGCTAACATTTAACAGAATATAAGAAAGCCCCTGAACGCAATCCACTTTGGGGGCTTTTTGCTATTCTGAAAGCCTCAACCCTTCTTCGGCGAAACTGGTGCGGCATCAAAGTCCGCAAAGTGGTCATTCAAGAGATTTAAGCGGTATTTTCTGTAGGTGTGTAAGTTGGTTTTGTTTTTTTAAAACCGTACAAACCTTACCTTTCTTGGCCTACCCAGAACTTCCTACAATTACCAAAATTTTTAAAAATCCACTCAAAGCGTCCCTATCAGAGACATTACCCAAACCAAATGATTTTATTCGTACCTTCGCATTCATGAAAGATTTAGGGCAAGCCAACACTCAAATTCTACGTGTAAAGCATTTCCAAGACCTTGTTTCAAGGCCTTTCCAAGGTGAAAACAATGCGATTTGCTGGACACGTGAGATTTCGGGAGACTTTGAGGAAATTGTTAACAAAGTCGAACTCGACGAAAATATAACAGTTGTAAGCGAAGAAGATTTGCAAGAACTTACCCTGACCCAACAAGGGCAGTTGGCCCGAGAAATCCTTCTGAATGATTTGCAGCTACTGACCGCCCATGGAGCTGCTCCGGTGCTGAATGTCATCAAAAATTATGACCGAGACGACGACTTTCTGTTTTTTCCGACTGACGTGTATTCTTATCATGTAGATCGTTCTCCCATACCCGGTGATACAATTTTGTGTAGTTACTATGGCGAACCGAGCGAAATTTTGCCCAATTCAGAAGTCACACAAAAAATCCTAATTCCTGAAATAAGAGCTGAACTCAAAAAACTTTATGACGGGACAGAGGAAGGTTTTGAAGATTTCTTAATCGAAAATTTCTTTGACTTGCACTACCAAGCCAAACCCGATGCACAAGCCATCAGTTTAGGCATCGGCCACATTTGGAGGTTGGCCATTGACCATCCTGAAAGCAAAGTACTTCCATGCGTTCACCGTGCCCCCGTAGAAAAAACCAAAAGGTTATTGCTGATTTGTTAACTATAAATGCTTTTGGCTGAATCATGTTTCGGGTAAAACCCTTTCACTTGCAACATTTCTGAGTGCTTTGAGATTAGGCTATTTCCAGAACCAATTGGTTTTTTAGACGTTTCGATTCAGAAATTTCTCCTTTTAAAAGATTCAAACTAAAATTTAAATTTAATAATTCTCAATGAACTCCACTTTAAAATCTTGGACTTAATTCTTTTTTTTGACCAACATCTACCTAAAATTTTAATGATTAATTAATAGCTATTTTTGAATACAATGGCAATTATCTTCCTATTTTAGCTTTTAGAATAAATGACCTTCTTTTTAAAATGAGTACCGACCAAACCAATCTCGATTACCGCATCCACCAAGAAATCATGGACAGCCTCGATGAGGAACTGGAAATGGAATTGGATGATGAACGCCTGGGAACAAAAATAAGTGCAAACAGAAATATAGACCGTAAGAAATATTTCAAGGAACTACTGCGGTTACAAGGTGAATTAGTGAAACTTCAAGACTGGGTGCAGTTTAAAAAACTGAAGGTGGTGGTACTGTTTGAAGGCCGTGATTCTGCCGGCAAAGGAGGAGCCATTAAACGCATTACGCAGCGACTCAATCCACGGGTTTGTAGAGTGGCGGCATTACCTGCACCAAACGACCGAGAAGTTACACAGTGGTACTTCCAAAGATACGTCTCTCATTTGCCCGCCGGTGGCGAAATGGTCTTATTTGATAGAAGTTGGTATAACCGAGCGGGTGTTGAGAAGGTAATGGGCTTTTGCACTGATGAGCAGTATGAGCAGTTTCTTCACGATGTGCCAGAGTTTGAAAACATGCTTATTCGCTCAGGGATAATTCTTATAAAATATTGGTTTTCAATCTCTGATGATGAGCAAAACCTTCGGTTTATGATGAGAATAAATGATCCACTAAAGCAATGGAAACTATCGCCAATGGATTTGGAGTCGAGGAGACGCTGGGAACTGTACACCAAAGCAAAAGAGTACATGCTCGAAAAAACATCAACGGCGACCTCGCCATGGTGGATTGTAGAAGCCGACGATAAGAAAAGGGCAAGATTAAACTGTATCAATCACCTACTAACACAAATACCTTATGACATGGTGGAGCATCCAGAGGTTATTCTACCCGAAAGAGTGCATAACCCCGACTACACCCGAGAACCTATACCGAAGGAAATGTATGTTCCAGAGGTATTTTGAGATTTGATGAAATTCAAATCTTCCAAACAGATTCTTAAAGGTTCAAATAATCAAGGTGAGAAATCCATTTGTTTAGCTTGAGCAGATAAACATAGCGATATTTTTCTATAAGCTCAAAATATTTGGCTTGAAACTTTAAAGTCACGTTTTTGTTGAAATCGTAATCTCTGATTACGCATTCAAAATTGATGACACTTCCTACTAAAATTCTATAATCCCTCGACAACAAAGTGTCTTTTTCCAAAATTCCACTTTCATTTTGGAAGAATTCATAAGCTGTTTCATTTAAAGCCAGTCCTTTAGGTATCCAATGGTTTTCTTTGCACTCCCCCTCATATCGAAAATATTCAAATCCCTTTCGTTCCTGCTTTTTTGCATATTCACTCATAGAAAAAAATAGGTAATTGCTCGGATCCACAATATCAATTTTGTAATTAGACAGACCCATACTCATCACCCAATCATTGATGCTAATTGGCTCATTTTCATTTATCATCCAATCAAAAACGTGGCAATTTTTACCATCCTCAAAAAGCAAGGCCACGTGATATCCCCACCGTAAACTCCCGCTAGGAGCTAAATGATTAGGGTCTGGTTTTGAGATACATACTTTGGAGTCTAGACTCAGTCGAGAAGGTGCAAAAAACCATATTTTCTTATGTGCTATTCCTCGACTCGTCAAAATCATGGAACAATAATGGATGATATTGTGGCAATTTCCTTGTTTATATTTGAAGGTTGGAAAGCACGCTTCACGCAATTCGTTGAATAAAAGTTGATAATCTATCTGAAGGTTTGGTTTTCTATTGTATCTGTAAATCGTTGCCGACATTATCATTAAATTATGGGGCAAATATATATGCAAAAATGGTATCCTAGGCAGAAGCAAAATTATGTTATTGTAACCAAAAACTAAGGATGTTATATACCTGGAAAACGTTTTCACTGAAGCCTAATTCTTTTAACAAAATGATTATACTCAGAAAGTCAATCGTACATAAAATACACTTTCAAGCACCTGTGAATAAGTATTTTACACTGAAAACTGGCTTTAATTTAAAATTTACAAAACCTTAACACACCTTCCCTGAAAATAATCTAGTTTTGGTATAGAAACCGTCCTATTTGCCATGAAAGCAAATAAAAAAGAAATAAAAGCTAAGTTAAAAGAAGCGATAGAACCCATAATTGGTGAAAACAGTGGCAACGAACGCGATACATTGGTGTTGAAGTCCACCAAAAAACTTGGGGATTTGATTGCCGACTTTATGGTAAAAGCAGAAAAGAAAAAAAATAATTAGCAGATGCTAGGTTTTGTACGTAAATTGGTTTAATATTAGTTTCAGAAAATTACAAATCCGCCATGAGCAGCACATTATGGCGACCTAAGATACTTCTTATAAAGAAACAAAAAATGACATTTGACGAAATAGTAAACTACAGACGTTCGGTAAGACATTACAAAAACATCCCGATTGATTCCGACATAGTAAAACATTGTATAGAACAGGCTACTTTAGCACCCAACAGCTCTAATATGCAACTCTGGGAGTTTTATCATGTAACCAACCCCGAAATCCTTAAAAAACTAGCGGTGGCATGTTTAGGTCAACAAGCGGCCACAACCGCCCAACAAATGGTGGTCTTTGTGACACGACAAGATTTACACCGCAAAAGAGCAAAGGAAATGCTGACTTTGGAAACTCAAAACGTACAGAAAAATAGTCCCTCAGAGAAACAAGCTAAAAGAATAAAAACTTGGAATATGTATTATGGGAAGGTTATTCCATTTTTATACTCCCGTTTTTTGGGCATTTTGGGCGTTTTCAGAAAAATAATGGTGAACCTCATTGGACTCTTCAGGGCCATCACCTATCAGGTTTCCGAAAACGACGTTCGAGTAGTGGTTCATAAAACCTGTGCTTTAGCTGCCCAAACCTTTATGTTAGCCATGGCCAATGAAAAATACGACACCTGCCCAATGGAAGGTTTTGACAGTAGAAAAGTGAAAAGTATCTTGAATTTACCTTTTGGTGCAGAAATAAACATGGTAGTTTCTTGCGGAATCAGAGAGGAAAATGGGGTTTGGGGCGACAGAATGAGAGTACCGTTTGAGGAAGTTTATCAGAGAATTTGAATAACAGGCACATTGAAAGCCCAAATTTACTCGTTTATTTGCTTGGACTTTGAGCCAAAAAAATACTCTTAGATAATGAAACGACAATAGAGTGACACAGGCCTAAAAAGTCTTCCCCGAAAATTTCAGGAAAGACTAAAAAACTACTTATTTTCTTTTACTAAGAACTATCATTTGCGAGATAATTTGATTCTTTTCTCTTCTGCTCATGGCTGCATTTTTCAAAACTGTGCAATTAACCTTATCGAAAAAAAGTCCATTAAAACTTGTATTGTAGTTGGCGATGAATAAAGCAAACCTATTCCGCCGAATAAAAAAAGCAAATCCTCCGAGTCTCGCCGCTAAATTGCCTAATGTGAATAAAACCAAAAACTTGGTTACGTCCACCAAGGGATGTTAATGGGTCTATAAAGTGGGCTTAGTTAATTGGTAAGGCCACTTCAAAATTAAAACTGAACCTTTTTACAAAATCTTTTTTAGAAAATTTTTTATTCTTATTTTTGGAGTGAATACAGTTTAATAATTGTTTTTGACCACCAATATGAAAAGAGAAAAAGCAGAAAATCTTATACGACTGATCAGCCTACTGAGTACCCGCAAACTCAAAGTAGGCGAGTTAGCGAAACTACTGAATGTGCAAACCAAGCAGATACGAAGATACTATCAGGTATTAGATGACCTTAATTTGCACGTGGATGAAGACTTAGACGGCAGGTGTTTTATTTTTAGTGCTGACAAAATACAAAAAGCCTTGCTTGAGCAAGAAGAGAAAAATTGGATATACTCCATCATAAAATTACATGCTCCAAACCATCCATTTTCCACATCCATTGGTCATAAACTTCAGCAAAATGCTTGCCCATTGCCACAACCCGAACAACTCAGCGACCTTCGAATCGCAGATATATTTGAGAAAATTACTAGAGCAATTGAGCAGCGAACTAGAATAATACTCCTAGATTACCACTCACCATCTGGTACAAAAACAGTTAGCAATCGCTTAGTGGAACCCTTGGAATTTCTGGATGATCACCGGCAGCTAAAAGCCTACGAAATAGCGAGCCGAAAAGTAAAATCATTCAAAATCGACCGTATAGGCAAGGTACAGCGAACCGAAGAGCCTTGTACCAAAAACCATAACAGCATCAGCCAAACAGACCCATTTGGTTTTAGTAGTACGAAATTTAGTTTGATTGAGCTTCAACTAAGCCCTTTGGCCAAGGATCTGTTGTATGAAAACCATCCACTTGCCCGACCATACTTGGTTCAAAACGAGAAAAAATACCATTACTACAGCGGTCCTATATCCAATCCAATAGGCGTTGGCAGGTTTATACTTGGTTTACCGGGTCATGTAAAAGTCCTAAAAGGTGAACACCTGAAGGAATACCTTAGGCTCGAAATACAGAAATATGATTTCTGAATGCCTCTAGGCTCTTTGGAAACCATTTAAAGGGCTATTAAACAATACATTACCAACCATTCAATCGCTTAATTCAGTTTCAATTTCAACGATTTCGTGTTCAAAATCGCCGATTTTCTGTTCAAATTCGACGAATTTCTGTTCAAAATCGACGATTTTCTGTTCAAATTCGACGATTTCGTGTTCAAATTCGACGATTTTCTGTTCAATTTCGCCGATTTTCTGTTCAAATTCGCCGATTTTCTGTTCAATTTTGGCGAATTCGTGTTCAAATTCGGCGAATTCCTGTTCAAATTCGACGATTTTCTTCTCAATTTTGTCGAATTTGATGTCGATTTTGGCGAATTCATGTTAGATTTCAAGGAAAACTATTTTAAACAGTGGGTTTCGAGGTGAGAGCCTTAGCTAGTATAAAACGAATACTGAATCCGCAAAAACAGTGCTTGGGGTGCGAAAAAAAAATATTCTCGCACATAAAAGACCGAAAGACACCGAAATCATTCCTTCTTTAATTACAATTTCAGTTCCGTGCAATTCCGTGTTTTTAGTGGGATTAAAAATGAATTCTCGCATAGAATCCACAGAAATCTATCCTTTTCAAATATTCTTTCCAAACAATTTGGTGTAGTTCCGTTTTAGTGTGCAATTATAATTAGATATACACAAAAACCGACCCTTCAAGGACTCTGAGCCTATGTAACTTTGTACTCAATCGAAGCAGAAAAATCTGTTTGCCATAACAAACCTATTCGCTTTTTCATTCTAACCTCAAAAAGACTATGATTGGCTGTACTGTAAAGTACGCCACGCTGTCTTATTAATTTAGATAGACAAGAGCAACGGGTAAATGGCAAACAGATTTTTTGTTTTTAGGCTTGGCAATAAGGTTTCATTAAGGGTAATAATTAAAAACCAAAAAGTAACAAAAAACCAAAGTCCAAAACCGACGAAACAGCTAAGAGTGAATTTTTTTACTAAACTTATGACCAATTTAAAAACATGACTAAAGTACGTGTTTCCATTCCTGGCAATGTACAGGAAGCAATTGAACTGGCTGGGATAGTCAGAGCAAAGCACCAAGCTGATGGTGAAACTTCACCACTTAAAACGCTTCAAGACAACAACTGGACCGAAATGTCGGCCAAGTTGGACGCTTGTAATGTGCAACACCTCAAAGCAGAGGAACTCCGTCGACAAATGGAGTTGGCCTATAGAGAGCGAGATACCCTTTTCAAACCTATTTCTGAAACACTCAGGGCTTCTAGGGATTTGTTGATGGGCGTTTACAGAGCCCAGCCTAAGAAATTGGGCGATTGGGGCTTTAAAGTTTCGGATAGCCCGAGCCGAGTAGCTAGTCGCCTCAAAAAGGCAGCGGCCGAGAGCCAGACGGTTTAACAAACCAAACGTATTAAAAACAACGCAACCGCAGTGAAGACGCTGCGGTTTTTTTGTGGAGAATATCTTAAAAAACTTAATATTGACATAGAGTATTTTTTTATTAATATTGTTTTTTTGAAACATATACAATATAACTAAAAAACATGAAAGAAGAAAAACTAGAAATTAAAACCAAGCTAATTAAGACCATAAGTGCAATTACAAAATTGGATAGCGATAATAAGTTAGAAAAGGCAATCAAAAAGGTTGCCGAGAATCTTTCTGAAATAATTATCGAGGACAGAAAAAAAGCCAAGAAAAAAGCTGAAAAAAAGGCCAAGAAAGAAGAAAAGAAAGCATCAAAAGCAGAAAAAATAAAGCCAAATAAGATTATACAACAAAACATTAATAACTCAAAAGGTAATAAGCCAAATAACGTTGTGAATTAATATGATTATTTAATAACCGTTACTAAAGGTAGCCTTATTCATTTGGGCTATCTTTTTTTGCGTTCGAGCCATGGTTTGGGTTTGTATATTCAACATTAATCCACACGGCAATTAAAATTTGTTTAGTTTCCAACATTCACCGTGACTAATATTCGAAAACCAAATTCTCATAATTATTTACAGCCTTTCAAAATCATCCCCCTCCATCATATACAATAAATTCTAAGTATGTTTATAATAAACTGCACACCGAAGAGCAGTTAACAATTTCATAATTATTTAGAATCATTCAAGTGATAATGAAGTGCCTATTTTGGGTTTTAATTCAAAAAACTCTAAATGAAACAAATTTTATTTTTTTTCTCAATTTTAATTTTTTCTGCTTTTTCTAGTCAAGCACAAAGCGGTAAAATCATTGGCAAGATTATAGACGAACAAGGTCTTTCCATGCCAGGAGCTACATTAAAACTTGGAACTAGCCCAATTCAAATGGCTGTTTCAGATCAATCAGGCAAGTTCTCTTTTTCATCAGTAAAAAATGGCAAATACGAACTCACAGTAACTTACATTGGCTATCAGCCAGTTAAGAGCAGTGTTGAAATAAACGACCAAGCATTACAAATAACCCTAAAAATGGTAGAAGTTGCCATAAGTGGCAATGAAGTGATTGTTATTGGCGACAGATTAAAAGGCCAAGCTAAAGCCTTGAATCAGCAACGAAACAACAGCAACATCACTAACGTAGTTTCAGCCGATCAAATTGGTCGTTTTCCGGATGCCAACATTGGAGATGCCATCAAGAGAATACCTGGCATAACCATGCAAAACGACCAAGGCGAAGCCAGAAATATTATCATTAGAGGAATGGCCGCTGGCTTAAACTCAGTTACATTGAATGGTGAAAGAATTCCTTCGGCTGAGGGAGATAACAGAAACATACAGATGGATTTGATTCCGGCGGACATGGTTCAGACTATCGAAGTAAACAAAGCCATTTTGCCTAATATGGATGCCGACGCTATAGGTGGCTCGGTAAATTTGGTCACAAGAACAGCTCCAAATGATTTGAGAGTTTCAGGTACTTTAGGTTCTGGGGTTAATTTCCTTTCAGATAAACCTATCACCAATATCGCCCTAGTGTTGGGAAATAGACTACTCAATGAGAAACTTGGTATTGTTTTTTCTGGATCTTTCAATAACCATATTTTTGGTTCTGACAATTTTGAAGGTGTTTGGTCAAAAACCAAAAATCCAGCTTATCCTGTAGTTTTAAGCGGTTTTGACTTACGAAAATACGATGTACAACGAATTAGAAGAAGTAGCTCAGTGGCATTGGATTACCAATTGGCAAAAGGACATACTATTTTCTTGAATGCCATGTACAACTGGAGAGACGATAGAGAAAACAGATATAGATTTAGAGTGGACAGACTAAACACTCCTGTAGAGGCTGCCAATTTTAAAGATATTTCGGCTAATCTTTACGAAATTAGAGGCAGGGTAGCTATACAGACAAAAGGAGGTATCGAAAATGACAGAAACAAAGGCACAAGACTGGAAGACCAAAGAGTGGCCAATGTGAGCCTATCTGGTGAAGATATTTTTGGCAAACTTAAAATGAACTGGAGCGGTACTTATGCCTACGCACAAGAAGACAGACCAAACGAAAGATACATCACCCACAGAGGAAATGCCAACGTAAGAGTAAATACCCAAGATCCTTACAAATATGTGGTGAGCTTAGTGGACCCAAAAAGTTCTGCAGCATTGGCTTTAAATGAAATATATGAAGCAAATGATTTCACAAGTGAAACAGACCTGAATGCAAAAATAGATTTCGAAATACCAATGGCAAATAAAAATAACCTTGTGAATTTTGGAGGAAGAATCAGAAGTAAAAACAAGGAAAGGATAAACAGCTATGATATTTACGACCCAATAAAAAACCTCGGAACAGACGGCAATACCTTTGGAAGTGTACCTAATTCTGCTCAAAATGATAGAATATTCTTGAATGGCCCACAATATGTGCCAGGTAATTTTGTCAATAATTCTTTCTTAGGAAACTTAGACTTTGGCAATGCAACCCTTTTTGAAAAAGAAGATGCCATAGCGGAGTATATCACTTCAAACTACGAAGCAAACGAGAACATAACAGCTGCTTATGCCATGACCAAACTTAAACTATCAGAGAAGTTTTCAACCATCATTGGTTTAAGATTAGAAAATACAAATATAACCTACAGCGGGTATAGCTTTGACGAAGACGAAGAAAAAGCTTCGCCGATTTCGGACGTAAAGAAAAACTACCTAAACATACTACCGGGTCTTCATCTAAAATATGACTTAGGAGCTAATTCCATCATTCGTGCTGCATGGACTAACAGCTTGGCTCGACCTAGCTATTTTAGCCTTGTGCCATCTGAAAACTACAGCCCAGAAAATCAAACATTGGTAAGAGGAAATCCGAACCTAGAAGCCACAAAAGCTATGAACTTTGACATTATGGCTGAAAGCTATTTTGAGTCTATTGGTTTGGTTTCAGCAGGTGTTTTCCAAAAAACTTTGAGAGATTTTATCTATGACAAAACTGCACTCAATGTAGTAGATCCCAAATACGGTCAATTGATAAGTTCTACAAGGCCAGAGAATGGAGGAACTGCCAACGCTTATGGTATAGAAACAGCCCTACAAAGACAATTAGATTTCTTGCCGGGCATCTGGAAAGGACTAGGCGTTTACCTTAATTATACATTTACCAATACGACTACTACCGGTATCGAAGGGAGAGAAAATGACAAATTAGCTCTCCCGGGTACAGCTAGACACATGTTTAACAGTTCATTGTCGTTCGAAAATAAGAAATTGGTGTTGAGAGTATCACTCAACCGTTCAAGTGATTATCTTGATGCGGTAGGTGGCGATGCTTTCACCGATATTTTCTATGACAAACAATTGTTTTTGGACGTAAATGCCTCGTATGCATTTAACAAAAACCTTAGGGTTTATTTTGAGGCCAATAACCTCACTAACCAGCCATTGAGATATTATCAAGGGTCAAAAGAAAGAACTTTACAGGAGGAAATGTATAATTCGAGAATAGGTTTTGGTATAAAATACGACCTTTTTGGTAAAAAATGATTTTAAAAAATTAGTAAGACGTTTGCTATAAAAAATATGGCAAACGTCTTTTCTTTTATTATGATGAAGCATATATTTCTTGGTATTGTAATGATGTACCTTCTCCTTAACTCAAGTGGTAGTAAAGCTTTGGGTCAGTCAAATACTATAACCGTATTTCCGGAACTTGAAACAGACACAGTGCTTTTTGACACTGACGATCCAGCTATTTATTACAATAAAAAAAAACCCTCAAAAAGCTTCATAATCGGAACCGATAAGGGTGGCAAACTTGGTCAAGGCGGGATTTTTGCTTTTGACCTTAAAGGTAAAAACATCAAAGAAAAGAATATTTTGGGTATCAACAGACCCAACAATATTGATATTGCTTACGGCCTTATAACCAATAACCTACATACCATAGACATAGCTGTTTGTACCGAACGAAATACCGATAAAATAAGGGTAATAAAACTACCCGAAATGACTTTGATAGACAACGGCGGAATATCGGTATTTGAAAATGAAGCAGAACGCTCACCAATGGGGATAGCCTTATATACTGACCCCAACAGTAAAAAAATCTATGCCATGGTAGGGCGAAAAAGTGGACCACAAAATGGATACCTATTTCAGTATTTGTTAGAAGCAAACCAAAATGGCACAGTCAGTGGTAAACTTGTAAGGCAATTTGGAAAATACTCTGGACAAAAAGAAATAGAATCTATAGCGGTTGATAATGAGCTAGGTTATGTTTATTACTCTGACGAAAACGTGGGTATAAGAAAATACTATGCCCACCCTGACAGCTCTAAAGAAGAACTCGCACTTTTTGGCACCAAAGGTTTTAAAGAAGACCATGAGGGCATATCGATTTTCAAGAATACAGCCAAAACAGGCTTTATTTTAGTTTCGGATCAGCAGGCCAACCAATTTCATGTATTTCGTAGAGAAGGCGATGTGGGTGATACGCATAAGCACACCCTGCTAAGAACCATAAAAACACAAACCAACGAAAGCGACGGAAGTGAGATTACGCATCTAAAATTGAATAGAAAATACAAGGATGGACTATTTGTGGCCATGTCTACAAATAAGAGATTTCAGTATTACAAAGTCAAATCATTCTTTAAAGGCCTCTAGCTGAACTGTATTAGATTCATATTTCTTGACTATCGACCCCTCTCACATAAATAAACCCGAAAGAGCCTGATAACTATTGGGCTTTTTTTGCTTTTCAATCAATTAGACTGAAATTCACCTACGTCCATAACATTCAAAGGCATTAAATTCAACGTTCGGAGGATAAATATTTCAGCCTGCTATCTTGAATGAAATTAAATTAATAACTGTTTTGCGATTGTACAACATAACCACCAAGCCCCAAAAGATATCATTACATACTATGAATGAATGACTTAAGAAAGCAAAAAATACGGCTTGCAGATTTTCAAAACCATGGATGGTCATTACGCTAGATACAAAAAAATGAAAAGACCCTACCCCACCCTGCGTCGGAAAAATCCAACCAATGTTGGCCATGACGGCCAGCTCTATGGGCAATTGAAAATCAACGCATAAGCTAGAAACCGAGCCCTTCAAAAGAAAATAAAAAATGCCAAAATAGGGTAGCCAGATGAAGAGAGAATAAAACACCAAGAGCATTTTGTTTTTTACGGCCTTGGTTGTCAAAAGTCCCTCCTTAAAGTTAAGCCATTGATGATGAACAAACTCTAAAATGGTGTTTCTATGGAGAAAGACCTTGCCACTCCTCGTAAGGAAAAAGAATATAACAACCGAAATAATGACCAAAACAACAAAAAAGATAGGAATGGAATATTTATTAGAAAAAGACGGCTGATACTGGGTATTTGAAAACATCAATAAGAAAAATAAGCCAAATACCACCAATCCATCCATGAATTTTTCTGCTACGATGGTACCCAGACATCCACTAAAGGGCAAGCCGCACATTCGCTTAAGATAGCTGGCTCTTACAAAAAAACTCGACTGTGGAACAATAAGATTGGCAGGATAACTGAGCAGCAAAGCCGTGAAGGCTTGGCCTTTTCTGATTTTGTATCCCAATGGCTCAAAAAGAAGCATCCATCGTAAATTTCTAAA
>CAMCYZ010000071.1 GCA_945885545.1 Spirosoma fluviale | reverse complement strand
TAAAAGCTATTTGTAATTTTTTCATACCTCATCAATTTCAGATTATATTTGCAATAATATAAAAAATAGGCTCAATTGAATAGTTTGAAGGGTAGAATTTTGTTTTTTTTAATTTTCTCATTTTTTATTTCACAAGGCCAAGATAAGTATTGGGTATTTTTCAAGGAACGTGATTTGTCTCAGAATCGGCCGGTTTCTGAAAAAACATATAGAAATCGGCAAAATCTTGGTATTGAAACCTATCAAGAGACTGATTTCGGACCTTTTCAAAACCAAGTCAAAGTACTTTCTGATGCTGGTTTAAGGGTGCAAAATAAGAGTAGGTGGTTTAATGCCGTTTCTGTTTATTTGTCTGATGATGAGAGGACTAAGGTCGGGACTTATCCATTCGTTAAAGAAATTCGAAGAATTACGACTTATCAAAATTTAGCTTTAAATAAAACTCCTACTTTTGACGGAATTTATCTTTCCTATCCTTTACATCAGATAAACGCGGGTACATTTATAGAAAAAGGTTGGTTGGGAGAGGGTGTGGATATTGGAGTAATAGATGGAGGTTTTTTTGACGCCCCAAATGATCCAAATATTCGTCATCTGTTTGAAAACATGCAGGTTAAAAATGTGAAGGATTTTTTTAGTCCACCAAAAGTAGATTTTTATGGGGAGAAAAAATCTGAAGGTGAAATTCACGGAAGTTTGGTAACTACAGCCATTGCGGGTTTTAATTCTGAGAAAAAGCAACTTTTTGGTTTGGGTTTAAAATCGAATTTTTATTTTGCAAGAACGGAATCATCTCAAAGAGAGGCCAGAATTGAAGAGGATAATTGGATTGCGGCTGTGGAGTGGCTCGATAGCTTGGGTGTTAGACTTGCAAATTCTTCTTTGGGTTATGCACAGGGTTTTACAAATCCCGCTGAAAGTTACAAACCAGAGCAAATGGACGGGAAAACGAGCTTAATTGCTCAAGGTGCAAGAATGGCTGTGAACGAAAAGGGAATGATTTTGGTGGTTTCGGCTGGCAACGAGGGCGAAAATAAAATTTGGGGTGGAATAGTGTCTACGCCAGGCGATGTGGAGGAGGTTATAAGTGTGGGGGCCAATGATGACAATGGTTTAAAAATGGCATATAGTAGTAAAGGTGTTGAAAATGTAGGTTTTATAAAGCCCGATTTGACTGTTTATTCTGAGTTTGGAACCTCTTTAGCTGCACCCATTGTGACCGGAATTGTTGCCTTAATGCTAGAAAGGAATCCAAATCTTAAATCCTCAGAAGTCAAGGAAATCTTGAGGCTTTCAGGGAGTTTGTCTACCTCTCCAAATAACTTTGTTGGCTATGGCTACCCTGATGGTTTAAAAATTGTTAATCAATTGGAAAATAAGAGCTTCCCTGCCGAGAAAGTTGAAACCATAAAAGGCAGAAAAAGCATAAATATCAAGACCACCGAGAAAGGCGGAATCGCGATTTTTCACAAAAAAGATAAACAAAACGTGATTTCTCAAGAAGTTCGTCAAGCTCTAAACGGAAGACTTGAGATTAAAAAAGTTGAAAATGTGAATCAGATGACGGTAGTTTTGAAAGATAAGTTAATCGAAATTATTTGGAAGAATTAATTGACTCTCAATACCATTACCCCCGCATGTTTTTTTATTCTCATAAGGTATTGTTGGAGTGTTTCTTCTGAGATAATCACCTTTTTCTTTTCGATAGAAGCATGCATGAGGTGCAATTTACCATTTTTTCTTATCGCAAATCCTTCATGGTTTACATCTAGGCCTGCCACGGTACTTGTAAATGCTACAATATCTCCATTTTTTATGGCGGACTCATAAGTGCTGAAATCTTCTTTTTTGATGTGATACAAGGCCTTTTTTGCTAAGTTTTTTTCCATTAAAACTATGTCCTCCAGCACATTGTCGTCTTTCGCAAACGATGGATAAAGATTTCTGTGTTGACTCATGAAGTTTATGGTTTTGGTCATTTTTACCCCTAAAATCGGACTCAGGTCTTTCAAGAAATTATTCTTTTCTGCCGTTTTTGCCCAATCTGTAAAGTAGTGTATTCGAGAACCATAGCCATCTATTTTGTTATTTCTGTATCTCAAGTTTTGCAAAATTCTCATGTAGTTGTCAAAAGTGGGTTGTTCAGAATGCTTTGTCAGGCTGATGGCCAATACGTTTTCCACAAAAGTGTAACAATCAAAGGCATCGAGTTTGCAAATCAGTTTTTCTTCAGGGCCTTCTAGCGTACCTCCCTCATAGGGTAAACCAAGAAAAGTCTGACCAATCTGAAGAATCGTTTCATCAATATTTGCTTTTGGAGGTAATTTTAGTTTTGCCTCCACCAGTTTTTGATTAAACTGAGCTCTTGAACTTAGTGCTAAGAAAAAGAAGAATATGCTAAATAAAAACGGTTTCATTTTATATAATCGGTGCTGTTCTGGAGAGACTTTCTTCTAACGAAATAAACGTCTCGGTTCGTTGAATTCCTTGTATTTTTTGTATTTTGTCGTGTAAAACACTTCTCAAATGGGCGGTGTCTCGGCACATTAACTTCACAAAGATACTATAATTTCCGGTGGTGTAATTGATACTTACGATTTCAGGTATTGTTTTTAGGTGCAATGCTACGTCGTCATATTGTTCACTTTTTTCGAGGTAAATTCCAAGGAAAGCGGCTATGTCCCAGCCCAATTTTTTGGTGTCCACACTGATGCTGCTGCCGGTAATTATTCCTGAAGTTTCCATTTTTTTTACCCGTGTATGTACCGCTCCAGGCGATAAAAACACTTGTTCTCCTATTTCGCCGTACGAAACCTTGGCGTCTTCTATTAATATTCTCAGAATCTTAAGGTCTATTTCGTCAATGTTTTCTTTTATCATCTAAAAAATGTTTAGTTAAAATGAGAGTTGTCTAGTTGTTTCTAGATAATATTTAGATTAATGTCAAAAATAGTAAATGAAATATCAAAATTTAAACAAAATGATAAATATTTTTTATTGAATCAATTATTGGTATTACCTTTGCAATGTTTTCCGAGAGAGACGAAAACAATTTAGTTCTTAATTATACTGTAGGATGACGAAATTGGCAGCCGTGCCCTCCTGTCTCGGGGGTGATGGTAACAGGACAAACGAAGAGTAAAGCCGAACGGGTTTTTCAGTTCCGACTGGGGTTGACCACCAAATTTTGCTCTTTGGCTAACTGCATCGTGGGCGGTTCGACTCCCCCTCCTACAGCCATGCAAAGGGCGTGAAAAAGAAAAATGTTTGAATTGTTTTTTTCATGCCCTTTTTTTTTGCATATTTGTTTAAGAAAAATATTTTAACAAAAATATTATTTGGTTTTTAGTTTGTTGATGAAGTGTAATTGCGACACACAGTCTCACCTTGTAGATTGTGTGTTTTGTTTTTAGGGTGTTTTAGAATTTGTATATTTGTCAAAAAAATACATACTATGAAGCTCGAGCCTTTTTTTACTAACGATGCCGTTGTTGCCGCCATTCTTTTTGCTCTTTTGCTGTTTATTTTTCAGTTAGCCAAGTCGACTAACAAGTTTTTTCAAGGTTTTTTTAGAATTTTTCCACCCATATTATTGTGTTATTTCTTGCCAGGTGTGCTGAATACTTTTGGTATTATATCCGGAGAAAGTTCGGGGGTTTATCCTTTTGTCTCCAAATATTTGTTACCAGCTTGTTTGTTACTGTTTACGCTAAGTTTAGATCTAGAAATGCTTAAAAAACTTGGTTTAAAGGCCCTTTTTGTTTTTTTAGCTGGTACTTTGGGGGTTGTTATTGGCGGACCTTTGGCAGTTAAAATTGTAAGTAGTTTTAAGCCAGAAGTTTTTTATATGGGTACTGATAACGAGGTTTGGCGTGGCTTGGGTACTATAGCAGGAAGTTGGATTGGAGGAGGAGCAAACCAAACTGCTTTGAAGGAGATTCTGCAGCCGAGTGCTTATGTTTTTTCTCAATGTGTGGCTGTAGATGTCCTAGTAGCTGAAACTTGGCTGGCAGTGTTGCTTGTCGGTGTGGTTAATAATGCTAAAATGAATACATGGCTAGGAGCCGACAACGCTGTGGTGGAAGAGATGAAGGAGAAAATTGCTGATTTGAAGACCAAAAAAGAGAAGATTCCGACTTTTGATGATTATCTCAAGCTCACCGCAGTGGCTTTTGTTTTTACAGGAGTTTCTTATTACTTAGCTGAAATAATCACGCCTTTTGTAAAAGACAATTATCCGCATTTGGAGAAGTTTAGTTTGACATCTAATTTCTTCTGGGTTGTATTTTTTATTACTATTTTCGGAATCATTGCTTCAAGAACAAAACTTAGAGAACTAGAATACGTCGGAGCTTCCAAGATAGGTACACTTTTTCTGTATATTTTAGTTGCGTCCATCGGTATGCAAATGGACCTCTCTGCGGTTGCCGATAATAAATGGCTTTTTCTGGTCGGCATTATTTGGATTCTAGTTCATGTGTTTTTTGTGGTTGTAGCCTGCAAATTGTTAAAGGCTCCTTTCTTTATGCTTGCGGTAGGCTCACAAGCCAATATTGGCGGAGCGGCCTCGGCCTCGGTTGTAGCTGGTGCTTTTCATCCGTCTTTGGTTCCCATTGGGGTTGTCTTTTCGGTTCTTGGTTACGCTATAGGTACTTATGCGGGGTATCTCACGGCACTTTTAATGCATTGGGGCTTGGAATAAACTTGGCTTGGTTTTTGTAATGATTTTCTTATCCGATATTTACGATTTTACGGTATCAAATGACTAAGAAATTATTGAGAATCAAACTTTTATTGCTTTGCACCATTTGGTGTGCAGAAACTCTTTACGCCCAAACACCAAGAAAAGCTAAGTATTCGGTGGAGTTAGGTGGGTTTTATTCTATAAATAACACCATACCTTTTTGGTTGCGAAGTAATCTATTCGGGGCATTTCCCAATACTGACAATACGGTTTTGTTTAGGCAAAGTTTAGAATCTAGAAAAGACACAACTAAGTCCAATCTCAAGACTTCATATAGTTTTGATATGGCACTATTTGTTGGATCGGAAGCGAAAATCGTAATTCCGGAGGCATTTTACCGAATAGATTATAAGAGATTTGCTTTAACTGTAGGGCGTAGAAAGCAGGTTCATGGTTTTGTAGATTCTACACTCAGTAGTGGTTCTGTAACTTGGTCAGGTAATTCACTTCCTCTACCTGAAATACAACTTTCTGTGCCGGAATATACTAAGGTTTTATTTCCATTCTTGAGTTTTAAGGGTCATTTTTCGCATGGGTGGTTCGGAAATCAAAACAGTGTCAAAGGGTATTATTTGCATCAAAAAAGTCTATATGGTAGAATTGGCCGCCCCAACTCAAAAATTAAACTTTACGGTGGAATTCTCCACCACGCACAGTGGGGAGGTACCCCGAAGTACGGAATTCCAGAGTGGGACACTCGCTATGTCAATGGTAAATTTCCAACAGGTTGGTACGTATATAGAAACATTTTAATGCCATTCTCCAATCCCTCTAAAGACCCTTTTGTGAACCCCAATACCAGTCCTTATGATTATGAAAATCGTTATGGGAATCATTTGGGACAAATAGATATAGGTGGAGAACTTAATCTAAAGAGCCTAAAAATGCTTTTCTATAAGCAAATAATATTTGAAACTGGCCAAACTTTTAGTAGCCTCACCAATATCGATGACGGATTGTATGGTATTTCTATTTCTTCACTCAAACCCGAAAGTAAAATTAATAAAGTAGTTTTCGAGTTTCTTCATACCACAAATCAGGGACTATACAGGTCGGGTTTGCTTCGACTAGTAGGTTTTCAAGGAAAACATTTTGGTAGAAATCAAAACTTCTATTTTAATCATGGTCAATACTTTGAGGGTTGGTCTTACAACGGCCTCACTATTGGTTCTCCATTCTTGATACCCAATCCTGATATCCGTTTTGAGAACAAGGATAATGGGCTCATACAACTATATGCCAATAATAATAACATAAAAGCTGGTTATATTGGCATGAATAACAAGCTCAATACCATTCTTTTAGAGTCAAGAATGTCTTTTAGTAGAAATTATGGAACTAGTAATAATCCCCTCAAGGCAGACCAATTTTCCATTGCCACTAAGGCGGCTATCCCAGCTCCAAAACTAAAAGGAATTGTCAACGTAGGAGTTGGTATTGAGCAAGGTGAGTTGATCTACGACAATTACGGAGCGTTTGTGTCCTTCAAAAAGATCTGGTAGTAGTTGGTTTTTTCATAAAATATATTAATTCTTTCCACCGATTTTCTCCTTTTTTGTACTATTTTTGCACCTCAATTTCATTGTTTGGACTAAATAATTTTTTGTGAAAAATATTCGTAACTTTTGTATTATAGCCCATATTGATCACGGAAAAAGCACCCTGGCTGACCGGTTGTTGGAATTTACTGGCACCGTGACAGCTAGAGAAATGCAAGCTCAGTTGTTGGACGATATGGATCTTGAACGAGAGCGTGGTATCACCATCAAGAGTCACGCCATTCAGATGGACTACGTTTTCAGGGGAGAAAAATACACACTTAACCTCATAGATACTCCTGGCCACGTTGATTTTAGCTATGAAGTTTCACGTTCCATAGCTGCATGTGAAGGTGCACTTTTGATTGTAGATGCAGCCCAAGGTATTGAAGCCCAAACAATTTCCAACCTTTTCTTGGCTTTAGAGCATAATTTGGAGATTATTCCGGTAATCAATAAAATTGATTTACCTGGAGCGATGATAGAGGAAGTTAAAGACCAAATCGTTGACCTTATAGGTATTGATCCAGACGGCATTGTATTGGCTAGTGCCAAAGAGGGTATCGGTATAGATGATATACTTACGGCCATTATTGACAGAGTTCCAGCCCCAGTGGGTGATCCCAAAGCCGAACTTCAAGGCCTGATTTTCGATTCCGTTTTTAATTCATACAGAGGTATTGAGGTTATTTTTAGAGTAAAAAATGGTACTATCCGTAAAGGAGACAAAGTTAAGTTTGTTGCCACCGGAAAAGAATATATTGCTGACGAAATTGGTAGTTTGAAACTTAAAAAACAACCCAAAGATGTGGTTGAATGCGGAGATGTAGGATACCTGATCTCTGGTATAAAAGTAGCCAAAGAAGTAAAGGTAGGGGATACCATAACGCACGTGGACAGACCTTCTACAAAAGAAATCCAAGGATTTGAAGAGGTGAAGCCAATGGTTTTTGCTGGTATTTATCCAGTAGATACTACTGATTTTGAGGAACTTAGAGAGTCAATGGAGAAGCTTCAGCTTAATGATGCCTCTCTCATTTGGGAGCCAGAAACTTCAGCTGCACTTGGATTTGGTTTTAGATGTGGTTTCTTAGGAATGCTACACATGGAAATCGTGCAGGAGCGTCTTGAGCGAGAATTCGACATGACGGTAATCACCACCGTTCCTTCTGTAAGGTTTACAGTGAAAACCAGAAAAGGCGAGGTCCTTCAGGTGTCTGCTCCATCCGAAATGCCTGATCCTAACTTGGTGGTTTCGATAGAGGAGCCATATATTAAGGCTCAAATTATTACGGCAGCTGATTATGTTGGCCCTATAATGAAACTCTGTATGGATAAACGTGGGGAGGTTAAAAATCAGGTTTATTTAACTGCTACAAGGGTGGAATTGACCTTTGATATGCCGCTTTCGGAGGTTGTATTTGACTTTTTTGATAGATTAAAAACTATTTCAAGAGGATACGCTTCTTTAGATTATTCGTTAATAGGCTACAGAGAATCTGCCTTGGTGAAATTGGATGTACTTTTAAACGGTGACCCGGTGGATGCACTTTCGGCCATTGTTCACAGAGATAAGGCTTACGATTGGGGTAAAAAATTGTGTGAAAAACTTAAAGAACTTTTACCTCGTCAACAATTTGAGATTGCCATTCAGGCGGCGATTGGTGCCAAAATTATAGCTAGAGAAACCGTAAAGGCGATGAGAAAAGACGTTACAGCCAAATGTTATGGTGGCGACATCAGTAGAAAGCGTAAATTGTTAGAAAAGCAGAAAAAAGGAAAGAAAAGAATGCGTCAAATCGGTTCTGTAGAAGTTCCGCAAGAAGCATTTATGGCTGTTTTGAAAATTAATTAATAGTGCAGATTGGGACACGTTTTTATTTCGAGCAGCAATTTTAGACCGTTTAAATATGTGTAATATTGCTCAGGAGTTTTATTGAGCATTATTTCAGAATAAAATAGGATACAATATTACAATATAAAAAAGTTTTTAGGGAACTTTGAATCGAAAATCAATTTTAGCCTAAAGCATTTAATTCTAAGCAAAAAATAAAAGATATGGCAGAAGTTATTAGAATGCCCAAAATGAGTGATACCATGGAAGAAGGCGTGATAGCCGCATGGAATGTCAAAGTGGGGGATGTCGTAAAATCAGGTGATATTTTGGCGGAAGTAGAAACTGACAAAGCCACCATGGATATGGAGTCATATTATGATGGTACGATATTGTACATTGGAGTTGAAAAAGGACAGGCCGTGCCTATTGACGCTGTTATAGCTGTTATAGGTGCTCCAGGAGAAGAATATCAAGCACTTTTAAATGGTGGTTCCTCTCCAGCTACCGCCACTGCGACAGCAGAAGTTGCACCAGTGGTTGAAGCCCCCGCTAATGTTGCGGTTGCAGGTATTGATACATCTAGCATAAAAGCAACCGTCGTGCAAATGCCACTCTTGAGTGACACCATGACTGAAGGTGTAATACACAAATGGTTGAAAAAAGTGGGGGATTCTATAAAAAGTGGCGATATGTTGGCCGAGATAGAAACCGACAAAGCCACCATGGAAATAGAAGCTTATGAGGACGGTACATTATTATACATAGGTGTAAAAGAAGGCGAAGCAGCTCTCGTAAATTCTGTAATTGCAGTTATTGGCGAAGAAGGAGCTGATTTTGAAACTCTAATAAAAGCTCAAAGTGCTCCAAAAGCTACTGCTTCTGCACCAGCAACAGAAGCCCCTAAAGTAGCTACTGCTCCGTCTGTCGCTACTCCAGCTCCAGCAGCTTCACTTGTTTCAGCACCTATCGTTGAAAACCAAAATTCGGATGGAAGAATTCTTGCTTCTCCTTTGGCGAAAAGTTTGGCCAAAGAAAAAGGTATCAATATTGGTGACGTAAAAGGTTCAGGCGAAGGCGGTAGAATAGTGAAAGCTGACGTGGATGGATACGTTCCTTCTGCAAAACCTCAGGCTGCTGCATCAAATGCTACTTCGGTATCTGCCGTTTCGGGTGTGGAAAGCTTTGAGGAAACTGGACTTACACAAATGCGTAAAGCCATAGCCAGAAGTTTGGCGGATTCACAATCTACAGCTGTTGATTTTTCACTTACTATGGAAATCAACATGGACAAGTCGATTGAAGCCCGTGGAATCATGAACGAGTCATCACCGGTGAAGATTTCTTTCAACGACATGGTATTGAAAGCTTGTGGCGTTGCCTTGAAAAAACATCCAAACGTGAACTCATCTTGGAGAGGAGATAGCATTCGTAAAAATAACCACGTACACATTGGTATGGCGGTAGCTATACCAGAAGGTTTGATAGTTCCTGTGATTCGTTTTGCCGATACTTTGCCACTCTCAGTTTTGGCAGCTACTACCAAGGATTTGGGCGGTAAAGCCAAAGGAGGTAAACTTCAACCGGCTGATTGGGAAGGCAATACGTTTACAGTAAGTAATTTGGGTATGTTTGGTATAGAGCAATTTACTTCTATCATCAACAATCCTAAAAATGAGTCGTGTATTCTTTCAGTAGGAGGAATAAAAGAAACGGTCGCTGTGAAAAATGGACAGTTTTATGCGACGAACGTAATGAAGGTAACTTTGACATGTGACCACAGGGTGGTAGATGGAGCAACAGGAGCGGCATTTTTAGTTACACTAAAAGAGCTTCTGGAGCAACCCTACAAACTTTTGGTTTAATACAAAACGAAATGAATTGAATCCCTTCGTATAAATTTCGAAGGGATTTGTTTTTTATAAACAATGGAAAAAATCAAATCGACAACCGTCCTAGGTGTTCTGCACAATGGCAAAATTGCCTTGGGGGCAGATGGGCAAGCTACCATGGGCAATACTGTGGCCAAGTCTAATGTAAAGAAAATCAGAAGACTGGCTGGTGGTAAAATATTGGCAGGTTTTGCAGGCTCCACGGCCGATGCTTTTACGCTAATTGAGAAATTTGAGGAGAAAATAAACAGCTATGGGGGCAATATGAAGCGTGCAGCTATAGAGTTAGCCAAAGATTGGAGAACAGACCGTTATCTACGTAGATTAGAAGCGATGATGATTGTAGCCAATGCCGAAGAGATGCTGATTATATCTGGCACTGGTGATGTTTTAGAGCCAGATAATAATGTGGCGGCTATTGGTTCAGGAAGTATGTACGCACAGTCTGCGGCGTTGGCATTGAAAAAGCACGCGGCACATTTAACGGCCGAGGAAATGGTGAGGGAAGGCCTAACTATTGCTGCCGATATTTGTATTTATACCAACCACAATTTGGTCATTGAAACGATATAAATTTTAGCAAAATATTTTCTTTTGCTTTTTTAATAATATATTTGATTTATTATTCTTTTTAAATGCCTTTAGTTAACGAAAATATCAAAGTACTACGCAAGCGAATGGGAATGACCCAAGAGAAATTTGCCGAAGTTTTGGGTATAAAACGTTCATTAATTGGAGCTTATGAAGAGAATAGAGCAGTGCCGCCAGCTGAAAACTTGAATAAAATTTCAAGAGTTTTTGGAATAACCCTCGATCAGCTCATCAATTATTCCTACGAAAGAGAGTTTAATAAAAGGTCCGATGCTTCTTCTTTTGGCTCTGATATAAAAGCAGAAGTGCCATTTCCAATAGAAAAACGCACGGTATTCCAGCATACAAATAAGGAGATTTCGAATGTTCAGCCTTCACTTTTCGAGCCAGTTAGGTCTAATACTTCTTTACCAGTAAAGCCGAAAGGGATAAAATATATAAATGCCAATCTTTTTGAGAAATACTTGAACGAAGAAAATTTTGAGCAATTCGCGGAGAATTTGCCTTCTATAAGTTTGCCGTTTTTTACACAAGAAAACCTGAGGGCTTTTGATTCTCCCGTTGATTTTCCTTTACAAAATTGTATTCTGATAGCTGAAAAAGTATTGGATTTTAATCAAATAACCGAGGGCGAAAATCACTTGATAATTAGTAAATTACATGGGTTTAAGTACAGAAGAGTATACAATCAGATTCATATAAAAGGTGTTTTGTTGACGAGTGCTGACAAGGCCAATGTACAAAGCCAAGAAATAAAAGCATCGGAAATAAAAGAAATTTGGAAGCCAATAAGTTATATTAGTAAGGCTATGCCACTGCCAGATATTTCTCTAGAAAATATTCAAAATAAAGTAGATGGCCTCAAAACTGAGCTTGATTTTATTCTTGGTTTTCGAGCCAAGAAGTAATTTTCGAAGGTTTAGTAAGGTAGGATTTTCCCAATTCAAACCAATAGTCATCGCCAAAATTCAGAAACAAACCTGTTTTTTTAGGAAGCTTTGCGGTGGCTTTTTCATAATCAAACTCTGCCGAATAAAAGTCTTTCAGCAAAGGCTTCAGTTTATGCCAAGGCAATTGACTTTGCTTTTCACAACTTTCTATAGTTAACGATTTTTGTTCAAAATTCCCTTTGATTTTGTATTCTTTTTGAGTCTCATTGTCGGACCTTATTACAGTGATTTGTAGTGGATTTTCTAGTTTATTTTGCTCAATAACAGCTTGTTGCAGTTCTTCTATAAACTCTTTCCAATGTTTGCTATTCTTAGGGTAATAGTTTTCGGAGCCGATTTCTATATCCCAAAATTCTTGGTCATCTTCCAACTCTTGTGGATATGTTTTTTCGGTTTTTAGTACCAGGTTTTCCAATTGTTCTTTCCAAACTATGGGCAGTTTGCCCGAAAGGGTAAGGTTATCTTCCATCGAAAAACCTTCCTCCAAGATTTCATCCTCGGTTAGTTGGTCCCTGTCGAGGTATTCAAGATCAAATTTATATTCCAAACCCTTTTGATCGAATGAAAAAGAAACCTCAATAGCATGAGCATAAGGTGCGGGTATAAGTGCCGAGGTTTGGAATCTAAGAATTAAGGATTTCATCAATGGTTTTGCGTTTGTCAACTTTTGAAGAGGAGGTTTCCGAGAATTGCTCTACAAAATAAATTTCTTTTGGAACCTCAAATTTACTCAATATAGTCGACAATTGCTCTTTCGAAATTGGCTTTTCTTTGGATTCAACAATCAGGATCAATTTTTGACCTAGTTTCTCATCTGGTATTCCATAACAAAAATACCTACTTTCTATCTTGAAATTTTCCTCAATTTTCCTCTCAATTTCTTCAAGTTGAATCTTTACGCCACCGCTATTGATAACATTGTCGAATCTTCCAATGAGTTTAAAGGTCTTATCATCAATAATTTCTACGATGTCGTTCGTGCTAATCCATTCAAAGTTTGTGGTCGGGGATTTTATCATTAAACAACCTACATCGTTCAATTTTATTTCAACACCTTCCAATATTTTGAAGATATCCTCTTCCTGACGGATGTTTTTAATGGCGATGTGGGTGATGGTTTCGGTCATGCCGTAGGTTTCATAAACAGGCAAGTACAGTTCGGCTATTTTGGCTTTTAGTTCGGCATTCATGGCGGCTCCACCTACCAAAATCGTTTTTGCAGTTTTTAGAATTTGGACGTATTTCTCATTTTCTAAAAGTTTTTGCAGTTGTAAAGGCACAAATGCGAATACATTTTGGCCTCTGTTATCGAAGAATAGATAATCAAGGTTTCCGAGTTTTTCAAAAGGATTAGAGCTTGGTTCTACTAGCATCAGCTCGCCTTTAAGACATTGCGAACGCAGGAGCATCATGAGACCCGCAATGTTTTCGATATTTAGGCAGCAAAAAAACAGGTGACCTTCATACAGATCAAACTTCTTTTTGGTCATTTCTATGGAGGCCTCTATTAATCCTCTTCGTGGCTGTATGGTTTTTGGAATTCCGGTAGAACCGCTTGTTTTTATTTCAAATTCAGTCTTGCCGAAATTCCAATCGTCCAATATCTGCATGGCTTTTTTGTAATACAAATTGCCACTTTCAGTATTTATTAGCTCACCTTCTTTCGAGAAATATAGCATATTTTATTCAAATACACGTATTGTGTTGGTATTAGCAGAAAAAGTTACATTGTATTTTTTCAATGGAGAAGTGGCTGGGTCTTTTGTCACCGCACCGGTGGCACTAAATGTCGATTGGTGAGTTGGACACAAAAAATCATTTGAGTTTGCTCTGTAATTAATGGTTGCTCCTTGGTGGGTACATGCCGACGAAACAGCTATCCACTGATCTGCCAAAGTTCTGGCAATGATTACTTTTTTGTCCGAAACCACTAAAAAACCTCCTTTTGTTTGTAAAGCGGTATTTCCAGATGCTGAAATAACAATTGAAAAATCTAATTTATCAGTATTGTTTGTTGGATTCGGGTCAGGAATTTCGGCTTCTGAACAACTTTGAAGGCAGTTCATTAGCATAATAGCACCAAATCCCACTCCTACTTGCTTGAGGAAATCTTTTCTGTCGATAGTCGAGTTTTCATTCATTACTTTATATGATTTTTAAATTTTGTAAAGATAAAATATAGCATACGAAAAATTATGATTTAAGGTTGAAATATTCTTTTAGAAACTTTGTTTTTAACCTTCATCAAAGATTCCTTAATTTTACATTAGGTAAACATTTCTATTTCAAAACTGTTTAACCAATAAAAAAAATAATTGTGAGCGACGCTTTAGATAAAAAAAATGTTTCAAGAAATCCTGGCTTGATTGGCTACGCACATACTGCTGGAAGTGCAGTTATTAGGCCTGAGGATATGGGCAAAGTAAAGGGAAAAGCCCAAATGGCCATGCGTCAGCAGACGCAAGATTCTTTGCACAAAATTTACAGGCAAATAGAACTTTTAGGCAAACAAGCTCAGGAAATCAATAATAGAATAGAGATTTCTGAGCGTATATACGATGCCCAAATGAGCTTTGAACCCATCATTAATCATACCTACTATTTATATGAGAGGCCTGATGGTGGCGACGTGCTTTCTATGGTTGGGCAGAATGAGTGGGGTCGGAAGTTTCCATTTACGAGGTTTTTGGCCAAGGTTTACTTATTGGCCGATCACACTTGGAAAGTAGAATTTATGAATGAAGAAGAAATTGATGTGGAATTATAGTAGTTGAGTTATAACAGGGGGTGTTTATGAATTATTGGTTGGTAAAATCGGAGCCGGTTAAATTTTCTTGGGACTTCTTCGTTAGTAAGGGTGGAGATATGTGGGACGGAGTCAGAAACTATACGGCAAGGCTACACCTTGTAGCAATGAAAGAGGGAGACTTGGTGCTATTTTATCATTCAAACGATGGTTTGGAGGTGGTTGGAATAGCCAAAGTTGTCAGGGAACACTACCCCGACCCAACCGCTGACGACCCCAGATGGGTGGTGGTGGATTTGGTGCCAGTTGAAAAACTGCCTAAGCCTGTCTCTTTAAAGACAATTAAAACAGATCCGATTCTTCAGAACATGGCTATGGTGAAACTATCGAGGCTTTCGGTGGTGCCTGTCAAGGTGGAGGAATTTGATAGAATCATTGAATTAGCAAATGAAATTTAAACTTGTTGTATTTTTAGTTTTTGTTTTTTTGGGTTCGAAAGCCCAAAATATGGTTCAGATTGGTATTCAGGGAGCTAACAACCAAGTTAGGATTGTTAATTTGAAACAAAAGGGACTCATTTTACTGGACAAATCCAATGCCGGTCTTTTAAAAATAAAGAAAATAGACAAAGACCTCAATATGGCTTGGGAGGTGGAAACTGACATCTCCAACAGGGTGGATTTTCTAGAAGAGTTTTATGATGGTAAATTCCTTTATCTTCTTTTAGAGCAGAAAAACTCAATCAATTATCAACTTCTTAAAATCTCTACTTCGTTTGCGGCTGTTCAAAAATCGACCATTAAAACTGTTAATGGCTTTGCCTTGAGTCATTTTGTGGCATCAGACAAGGGGGTTTGTTTGGGTGGTTCCGTAAAAAACGAGCCTTTTTTAATTTTTATAGAAAATGATACCAATGCTCCTAAATATTATTCGAGCAATCTCAAAGGCGAGACTTTAATTCAGTCTGTGGATTTGAGTAACGACGGATTGGTCATAGCTTTTCTTAACAAACAGAAAAAAAGCACCCAGATATTTTTCAGAGAATATTTTTTCACTGGAAAAATAAAAAAATCTACGCCTATTTTGGCCTCTGAGCCTTATACATTTCTTTCGGCCAAATTTTTTGACTCAAAAAACAAAAGATTGCTTGTTGGTAATTACGGAATAGGGAAAGCCAGCAGTGACGGTTCACAAAGTTCGCAAGGTATTTATGTGGCTGATTTGGAGCAACTTAAAAATATAAAATACTATAGCTTTGATAAGTTTCAAAACTTCTTTGGATTTCTGAACGAACGTCAGAAGGAAAAGCTCGAAAAGCAAGTAAAGAGAAAGAAAGACAAAGGATCTGAGTATAACTTCAATTACCGTTTGCATATCAATGAACTCATTCCTTCAGGAGAAGATTTGTTGATTTCTTCGGAGGTGTTTGTGCCTGAATTTCGAAACAATTCTCTGAACTCACCTATGTACGGCAGCCCTTTTTTTTATCCAAATTCTGTTTGGGGTCGGCAGTATATGAATAATTATTATTGGATGAACAGCCCGTCCATGTGGGGATTTCGCAATCGAAACTCCGAAACTTTTGACGGGTTTAAATATATCGAAGGCGTCGTTATAGCCCTTGATGCTAACGGAAATCTGAAATGGGACAATTCGGTTCAGTACAAAAACCTGAAGTATTACAATCTCAGACCGCACATAAAAGTAAGTCAGGCTGGAACAAACACCTTCCTGTCTTACACAAACGCCGACAAACTGAATATCAAGGAGTTTACGAATAGAGGCGAAATGCTTCAAAATGAGTCATTTGAAAAGAATAGTCCTGAGATTTTTCAGAAAAGTAGAAAGTCAGAATTCGAAAACTTCGAACATTGGTACGATAACTACTTTTTCAATTGGGGAATTATCAAAAATAACGACTCCAAATTCAAGCAGACTTGTTTTATCCAAAAAATAACTCAGTGAGATTTGTATTTCTAATTCTTTTATTTTCAACGAACCTAACTGCTTAGATTATTCAAAATATTGAATTATAGGTAGTTGGAAAGCCATCTTGGGAAAATATCATTCCGATTGGGAAAAACGAACTATTGCTTTTTGTCAAAACTGATCAAGCCCAATCGAAAGCGGTGATGTATAATGGTGATTTGCAAAAAAAAATGGGAATCAGACATCTTCTTGGATGTGGAGCGTGCATCTACGGCTAATACATTCGACCAAGCGAAATTTACTTTTCTTTTCAGAGAAACAAGCAGAATGTTCTACCAAGTTTTGATTTGGCAACGGGGAATTTCAAAAATAAAGGTTTCGAATTGCGTGACTATTTCGATAATCAAAATTACGTTTTTTTAAAGAATAAGGTCATGCTCGCCGGTGCCAACAAGGCTGGAGCCGCATTTTATACTTTTGATTTCGGCACGGAAGAGGGCAAAATGATTCCGCTTGATGTAAAAGGGAGGGTATTACAAGAAATAAATTATGATGAAAATCAAATAGAATTCATAGTGTTTGGTCTGCAAAGGAAATCGCTTACTCTAATACCAAAAAGGAGAATATGTCAAAGATGCTTTTTTGAATGTTTCAGTATTTGATACGGCTGACAATGTTTTGGAAACCAGTAAAGTATCTCAAAAGTCAGGAAATTTCTCGATGTCTGCCAAAAGTGTTGGTATGCCTGATTTTTTAATAGCAGTTATAGGTACATGCCAAGCCAAACAAAGCAGTTCTTTCACTCAGATAAGAAAAAATATATATATCACCAAAATAGCCTCGGGGACACATAGCCAAAATTGATTCTTACCACAAATCGCAGTTTTATTGAAAGTTTGCAGGTATTTACTTCCC
>CAMCYZ010000070.1 GCA_945885545.1 Spirosoma fluviale | reverse complement strand
AACTTTTTTAGATGAAGATAATTTACGCCGAAGTAGTAACCATAGGTGATGAAATACTTTACGGACATATAACTGATACCAATTCAAAATGGATATCCGAAGAATTAGATAAAATAGGAATCAAAACTATCCGAAAATCTTCGGTTGGAGATCAAAAAAAAGAGATTCTAAATATACTCGATGAAAGCCTTCAAAGAGCTGACATAGTGCTAATTACAGGTGGACTTGGGCCAACAAAAGACGATATTACCAAAAAAACTTTAGCGGAATATTTCAACGACGAATTGGTTATCAACCCGCATGCCGAGGAGTTTGTAAGAAATTTTTTCGAAAAAAGAGGAAGACCATTTACAGAGCTCAACAGGCAACAGGCGGCCATACCTTCTAAGTGTACCTATCTGCACAATGCCACTGGTACGGCTCCGGGAATGTGGTTTGACTATAATGGAAAGGTTATCGTTTCGATGCCCGGCGTTCCTTTAGAAATGAAATATTTAATCAATAATGAAGTTATAGCAAGGTTAAAGTCGAAATTTGAATTACCTGAAATTGTCCATAAAATTGTCAGAACGATTGGTTTAGGAGAATCATTTTTAGCAGAAAGAATTGAGAGTTGGGAGGACAATCTGCCCGAACATATCAAACTGGCTTATTTGCCTAGCTTTGGGGAGGTTAAGTTAAGATTAACAGGAATTGGAGAAAACAGAACAAACATAGAGGCTCAGATAGAGGCAGAAATAAATAAGCTTGTTCCTTTAATAGAGGAACACATTTATAGCTTCGAGAACGACGAAATTGAGAAATCTATTGGGAATATTTTGAATGAAACTAAATCGACCCTTGGAGTTGCCGAAAGTTGTACGGGAGGTTATTTATCTCATTTACTTACATCTATCCCGGGAAGTTCATCCTATTTTATGGGAGGTGTGGTGAGTTACTCCAATCAAGCAAAAATGGATGTTTTAAAGGTAAAACAAGAAACATTAACTAAATTTGGGGCAGTAAGTGAGCCAACTGTCATCGAAATGGCCGAAGGTGTTCTAAATTTGATGAAAACTACTTACGGAATTGCCACAAGCGGAATTGCTGGCCCTGACGGTGGAACTGAAGACAAGCCTGTAGGAACAGTGTGGTTAGCAGTGACTAACGGAAAACAAACATTAACTAAGAAACTAAGCTTGGGCAAAATAAGAATTGTAAACATTGAATACAGTGCCAAAGCAGCTCTTAATTTCTTAAGAATATTAACCAAAGGTAAGTAGAGATATTATGGCAAAAGTAGAGATATTAATGCCCAGCATGGGTGAAAGTATTTTTGAGTGTACTGTTCTGAAATGGTTGGTTGATGAGGGTGACCATGTAGAAATAGACGATATGATTTTGGAAGTAGCCACAGACAAAATCGATACTGAAATTGGTTCCTCTCACAAGGGGGTTATAACTAAGTTTTTTGTTAAGGACGGTGATGTTGCTCTCATAGGCAAACCCATCTGTGAGATTGATACCGATATCGACACCGTTGTAACAAAATTCACCGAAAAAATTAAGATTGTAGAGGATGAATATGTGGAACAAATAGCAAAATCTTTTGAAGAAGTCGTTGCATCACCAAGTGTGGTAGCAAGCTCAAATACCAAGTTTTATTCGCCTTTGGTACTCAATATAGCTAAAAAAGAAAATATTTCTCAAGCCGAGTTGGACAATATTAAAGGTACGGGATTTGAAAAAAGGGTGACCAAAGATGATATTCTTAATTACTTGAATTCTAAAAAAGAACCTAAAACCTTTGTTTCAGAGGCTCCAGTTATAAGCCATACAGGTGAGGATCAAATAGTGGAAATGGACAGAATGCGAAAAATGATTTCGCAAAGAATGCTCGAATCTAAGGCTATTTCACCTCATGTGACATCGTTTATGGAAACAGACATGACAGCAGTGGTGAATTGGAGATTGAGAATTAAAGACAGTTTCACAAAAGAATTTAAGGAAAACCTCACTTTCACTCCTATTTTGATTGAGGCTGTTGCCCATGCCATTAAAAAATATCCGGGCATAAATATTCAAGTCAGCGGCGACAATATTATCTACAAAAAAGACATTAATATTGGTATGGCCGTGGCCTTACCGAACGGAAATTTGATTGTTCCAGTAATCCATCAAGCAGACAAGTATTCATTAAGCCAATTAGCTGTTAAAGTAAATGACTTGGCTAAAAGAGCTAGAAATAATCAACTTAAACCCGAGGAACTTTCAGGCGGAACTTATACCATTACAAATATCGGCACTTTCGGAAATTTGTCGGGAACACCAATAATTATGCAGCCCCAAGTAGCCATTATGGCGTTTGGAGTGATAAGAAAGCTTCCATCTGTAATAGAAACACCTGACGGAGACTTAATAGGTATCAGACAAAAAATGGTGATTTCGCATTCGTTTGATCACCGTGTGGTGGATGGTTCTCTAGGCGGTATGTTCTTAAAAGAAGTGTCCGACTTTTTTGAAAACTTTGACACGAAAAGAGTCTTAAACTAAGAGATATGCTTTTTAATTCTTTCGAGTTTATTCTTTTCTTTCCCATAGTTACTTTTCTTTTTTTTGTATTTCCGTACAAATATAGATGGATGTTGCTATTGGCTTCTAGCTGTGTTTTCTATGCGTTTTTTAAGTGGGAATACATTTTTATATTGCTGTTTACCATCATAATCGACTATTACGCGGGTATTTGGATAGACAAAACCCAGGGAGTAAAACGAAAATGGGCCTTAGTGGTTAGTCTGGTAGCCAATATCGGGGTATTGGTACTTTTTAAATATTACTATTTCATTTTAGATAACTTCAATGCGGTTAGTTATAAAATAAACAAAACGCATTTTGATCCACTTTTGGATTTTCTTTTGCCGATTGGCCTTTCTTTTCATACTTTTCAAGCCATGTCATATACCATAGAAGTGTACAGAGGCAATCAAAAAGTTGAAAGAAATTTTGGTATATATGCCTTGTATGTAATGTTTTATCCGCAGTTGGTAGCAGGTCCCATCGAACGCCCTCAGAATGTTCTGCATCAGTTTTATGAAAAATTCGACTTCGACTATGATCGAGTAAAATCAGGTTTGAGACTAATGCTGTGGGGAATGTTCAAAAAAGTAGTGATAGCTGACAACCTGAGTGTTTTTGTGGATCAAGTTTACGGAGATTTAGGCAAATATCAAGGTATGCCACTTTTAATTGCAACTTTGTTTTATTCTGTTCAAATCTTTTGTGATTTTTCTGGGTATTCCGATATTGCACTTGGTTCGGCGAGAGTCATGGGTTTTAATCTCATGAAGAACTTCGACCGGCCTTATTCTGCAAAAAGTATTTCCGAATTCTGGAAAAGATGGCATATTTCGCTTTCTACGTGGTTTAGAGACTATTTATATATTCCATTGGGGGGTAATAGAGTAAGTACTTCCAGAAAATACTTTAATCTTTTCTTCGTATTTATGGTCAGCGGTCTTTGGCACGGAGCTAGTTGGAATTTTGTAATTTGGGGAGCTCTACACGGTTTTTATCAAATAATGGGGCAGTTGACCAAGAACGTACAAAACAAGTTCTTTGGACTTTTTGGAACAAAACTTAGTGCGGCATTACAGAATATAATAACAATTGCACTGGTGGTATTCGCTTGGATATTCTTTAGGGCTCCGAAGTTTGCTGATGCCAAATATGTCATCAAGAATATGTTTGCCGGCAGTAGTCATAGTTTTATGGAAATCATTAAGCTGATAGGCACTCAAAATCTAGTTGTCGTACTTTTAGGAATCCTGATTCTTGAAATTGTGCAATGGATGCAAAGCACCAAAGATATGGGAAATTGGGTAGAAAACAGACCTGCCTGGCAGCGATGGAGTATGTATTACTTCTTTTTGTTATTTATACTTACTTTCGGCTATTTTGGCGAGGTTCAATTTATTTATTTTCAGTTTTAAGACATGAAATTGACTTTTAAACAATTTATAGTAAGACTTTTAATATTCGGAAGCCCAATTTGGTTTTTGATAATATCTTATTTTGTTTTGGATCCATTTTATGTAATTTATAGTTACGACAGCTACGGAAGCAATTTACTAAAGACCTACAATAGAAATAGAATCAGCACTGAAACATTCGTAAGAAACAATCCAAAGTATAACTTTTCGTCATTCATATTTGGCAGTTCTAGGTCAAGTGCTTTTCTCACCAACGAATGGTCAACTTTTATAAAAGACCCATCTCCCTACCATTTTGATGCCTTCAATGACAATGTCGATGGCATAGCAGGGAAAATAAAATTCATCGAAAAACAGGGTAACAAGATAGCTAATGTTATTTGGGTTGTTGATCATGACACTTTTAAAGAAATTGATAAAGAGTCTCTTATTCATATAAAAGATTACCGGTGGGCAGACTCTACCAATGCCTTCAACTATCACTTGACTTTCTTTAAGTCTTTTTTCAAAAAACAGTATTTTGTATCTTACTTCGACTTGAAATTATTCAAAACATTTCGTCCTTATATGGATGAGTTTTTAGAAATTAATTACTTTTATACAAGTCCTAGCAATAATTTGCTTTTCCCTGAGAATATAAAACTCATAAAAAAAGATTCAATTGCCTATTATTATAAAAATGATTGGTTTCCCTTTAAACCTGAAAATCCTAAAATGTACGACGCAGCCATCAAAGAGCATCATTTAAAAGACCTGAAGCTTATTGCCGATGCATTTGCGAGAAACAATACTAATCTCAAAATAATAATAGCACCACACTACGATCAAAGACTCTATAATACGCAAGACAAGGCATTGTTGGAGAAATACTTCGGAAAGAAAAATGTATATGACTATTCAGGAAAGAATGAATTAACAAATTTTTTAGGAAACTATTACGAAGGATCACATTTTAAACCTGTGGTGGGCCGCAAAATTATGGAGGAAATTTATCAATAATTTGAAAAAGCAAATTGAACCAAATTAGCTCCCATTTTTAATGCCTCCTGTCTCACACTTTCAGAATCATTGTAAACCGACGAATCTTCCCAGCCGTTTCCAAGGTCACATTCATAACTGTAGAAACATACCAATTTACCTTCATGAAATATTCCAAATCCTTGCGGTGGTTTATTGTCGTGCTCATGGATTTTTGGCAAACCTCTGCTAAACTGGTACTTTTGATGATAAATTGGATGAGAAAACGGAATTTCCACAAAATCGTGCTCAGGAAACACTTTTTTAATTTCTCTTCTGATAAATTGATTCATTCCATAATTGTCATCAATATGCAGAAAACCACCTGAAATAAGGTAGTTTCTAAGATTTTTTGCTTCGCCTTCATTAAAAATCACGTTTCCATGACCTGTCATGTGTATAAACGGATATTGGAAAATCTTTTTGTCTCCAGGTTCGATGATATCTTCCTCTGGAAAAAGATTAGTTTTGAGGTTTTTGTTGCAAAAATTAATCAAATTTGGTACTGAAGTTTTATTAGCGTACCAGTCTCCCCCACCGCCATATTTCAATTTGGCTATTTTGAGCGTATAAACTTGCGAAAATGAACTGAATGAAACGAAGATTGCAAAGGCTAAAAAAACACTATTTCTTGTCATAATAAATTCAATATACTTACTGCCACAACGCCAGCAGTTTCTGTTCTCAATCTGTTTTCTCCTAAGGTAATGGTCTTGAAGTTATTTTCTTGTGCCAATATAAGTTCCTCTTTCGAAAAATCACCCTCTGGACCTATCAATATCAACAAATCTGAATCAAGTTGTATTTTCGTAATATCTACGGCTTGCTCATCTAAATGTGCAATCAACTTTTGAGAAAAACTACCACTTTCTTTCATGAATGTGCCAAAGCTCATCATTTCTCTCAATTCTGGAAGATAGGCTTTTAGCGATTGTTTCATGCCAGAAATAGCAATTTTCTTGAAACGTTCAATATTTATTTTTTTAGGATATGTATGTTGTGTTTTAAGAAAAAAAATGCCACTGATACCAATTTCGACGCTTTTTTCAATAAAATATTCAATTCTATCTGCATTTTTTGTTGGGCATATTCCTACAAATATTCTTCTTTTCGGAGCTTTATAATCTTTCTTTACGTCAAGAATATTCAACTTACAAACTTTAGGATTGGGGTCTGCTATCGAACATCGATACCAGCCCCCAATTCCGTCAGTCACCTGAATAATATCACCTTGTTTTTTCCGAAGAACCTTTACAGCATGCAGAGAATCGACAGAATCAAGACACTTGTTTTTTTCAATTTCTGGACTATAAAACAAAAAATCAATCTTCGTCGAATCCATGTTTGAAACTGTAGGCTGTCTTGTCCAGCTTTAAGGTATCGTTATTAAAATCATTGATGAATTTTTCAATCACCTCAACCGTAACTTCTTCAACATTCAACGCCACGTCTAAGCCTATTCCATATTCAAAGTCCAAATCAATCTCACAGAATTCTGCCACTTTTACAGTTTCCTCATCTTCCATTTCTTCAATAAGTTCTTCAATCATTTGCTCGGCTTCTTCGTTTACTTTGGAGCCTTCTACCCTTTCCTCAAAAGGGACAAAGTCTTTGTAAAGTTTGGCTACTTTTGTCTCGGCTTCTTCATACAACAAACTGCTGTGATGAAGAGATAAGGTACTCAAAAGTGCATCGTAAATCACTTCTTTGCCCTCATGTTTACCCACAAACTGAAAATGAGCAAACTCATTTTCATCGGACATGTCTTCTTCGTCTTCTACCAAGACAAAAATTTGTTCCTCTTCTTCACATTCAGCTTTTAGCTGTTCAATTTCTTCTTCTTTGTATCCGTCGTTCATCATCTTATGTATAAAAGTTCCCTATATTTGGTTAATGGCCAATCCTCATCATCAATGATGAGTTCTAATTTATCAACACTTTTTCTAATTACTTCAAAAAACGACCTCACTTCATTAGAGTAAATTTTTGCTTTTTCCCTGACCTCTTCTTCGTTATTGGCCTTTTTACGAGCCTCAGTCATATCTTTTACGTTTTTCGAAATAATGTTTACGTGTTTAGATATTTCCCTAATAATATTCAAAATAGGGTCTGCTTCTTCCTTCATATCCAAGTCTATCAATGACTTAGCGGTTTGAACCAACCTTGTCTGATATTTTATGGCTGTAGAGACCACGTGATTTTGAGCCAAATCGCCAATAACTCTTGACTCTATTTGAATTTTCTTGGTGTAATTCTCTAACCTGATTTCATATCTTGCATGAAGCTCCCTTTTATTCAGTACTTTCATGCTTTCAAAAAGCTCCACTGTTTGGTCAGAAATATAAGCCTCAAGAGCTTTAGGTACATCTTTAATGTTTGATAAACCTCGTTTTGCAGCCTCGTCTTCCCATTCTTTCGAATAACCATTTCCTTCAAAAAGTATATTTTTAGACTCTTTAATATATCTTTTCAAAATTTTCAGAATTATTCCCTCTTTTTTAGAAGGGTCTTTCTCTCTTTCCAAATCATATTCTTTCCTGAAAGATTCCAATTGTTTAGCCACGATGGTGTTCAAAACCATCATTGGTGTTGCCGAATTAGCAGAAGAACCAACAGCTCTAAACTCAAATTTATTGCCTGTGAAGGCAAAAGGAGAAGTTCGGTTTCTATCTGTATTGTCAAGCAAAACAGAAGGAATTCTATTCAAACCGAGTTTGATGTAGGCATTTTCTCCTTTCTCTATCTCTATAATCTCTTTGTTTTCAATATCTTCCAATACTTTTGTCATGGCAGTACCCAAAAACACAGAAATAATAGCTGGAGGAGCTTCGTTGGCACCGAGTCTGTGTTCGTTGCCTGCGGTAGCAACCGTAGCACGCAACATATCGGCATGGTCGTGAACTGCCTTTACAATATTTACCAAAAATGTCACGAATCTCAAACTTTCTTTTGGTTTGGTACTTGGCCCAAGCAAGTTCACACCTGTATCCGTCTTAATCGACCAGTTGTTGTGTTTTCCGCTACCATTTATTCCTGCAAATGGTTTTTCATGAAACATCACCTCAAAATTATGTTTTTGAGCTGTTTTTTTCATTACATCCATCAAAAGGATATTGTGGTCGCAGGCAAGATTTATTTCTTCGAAAGTTGGAGCTACCTCAAACTGTCCGGGAGCAACTTCATTATGACGTGTTCTTACAGGAATTCCTATTTTTAGTGCTTCAATCTCAAAATCAACCATAAAGGCGTTTATTCTTGGAGGAATAGAACCAAAATAGTGGTCTTCAAGCTGTTGACCTTTAGCTGGTGAATGTCCAAAAACAGACCTTCCGCACATGATAAGGTCAGGGCGAGAATGGTAAAGTGCTTTATCAACCAAAAAATATTCCTGTTCAATACCACAAGTTGCCGTTACTTTTTCTACGTTTCTGTCAAATATATTGGCTACTGAAGTTGCCGCTTTGTCTAAAACTATTGTGGAGTTCAACAAAGGCGTTTTAGCATCCAATAGTTCTCCTGTGTAGGAGAAATAAATAGATGGGATACACAAAGTACCAGTACCTGAACTGTTGTAACTTATAAATGCAGGTGAGTTGGGATCCCAAACGGTATATCCTCTTGCTTCAAAAGTTTCTCTAATTCCGCCATTTGGCAATGACGAAGCGTCTGATTCTTGTTGAACCAATGCACTTCCTTTGAATTTTTCTATGGCATGTCCATCAAACGAAATATCAAAGAACGCATCGTGCTTTTCGGCAGTACCACCTGTAAGCGGCTGAAACCAGTGGGTATAATGTGTTGCACCTTTTGAAATTGCCCATGACTTCATGGCGGATGCAACTTCATCAGCTACGTTACCTTCTATATTATCGCCAGTTTTAATTGCATTCGATACTTTTTTATAAGCATCTGGCGAAAGAAGTGTCTTCATGGCTTCATCTGTAAAAGTGTGAATACCGTAGAAATCAGTTACTTTGCCTTCGGGTATTAGGATATTTGGAATGACACGGTTTTGAGCCACGTCAATCGCTTTCCATCTAAGTTCTGACATATTTGTTAATTTATGAGCTGTACCTTTTATATTTGAAGCAAAATAAGCATTTGTTTTTTTCTTTTTAAATAAAAACCCAAAATAAATGAGAGAAAGGTTGAGATTCATGTTGATATATTTCGCGTTTTGGTCTATATATTTTTTGGCTGCACGAGTTATTTTTCTTTCATATCACATAGAGGATTCTAAAACGCTAACGTTAGAGACTGTTTTTGGCATTTTTTGGCACGGATTCCGCATGGATTTGTCTATGGCTGGCTATTTGTGCATTTTCCCTTTTTTGTGGGTTACCATTTCTAATTTCCTTAACAAAAGCCTATTTCAGAATACAATTTTTTCATATACTTTCTTTCTGATATTCATAGTCACACTAATTATAATAATTGATTTAGAAGTTTACAACATTTGGTCTTTCAGATTGGACGCCACACCACTTGCATATCTAAAGTCTCCAAAAGAAGCATGGGCATCTGTGAAAAATTCACCAGTGATACCTTTAATTATCAGTACGATACTTCTTGTGATAGTTGCCAGTTCGATAGTTTACCGTATTATGGCAAACAAAATATATGATTGGAAACACATCAAAAACTTTCCATTTATTCTATATGGTGTTTTTATGTTAGCTGTACTGATAATTCCTATCCGTGGTGGTTTCGGGATAGCCCCTATGAACCATAGTACTGTTTATTTCTCTAAAGTAAACTTTGCGAATATCACTGCTATAAATGCTCCATGGAATTTTTTCAGCTCTATCATTCACAATTCTTCAAACAAAGTAAATCCTTACACTTATTTACCCAAAGAAAGCCTTGATACCACAATAGCTAATCTTTACAAAAACGACTTGCCTAGAAAACAGATTCTGAATTTAAAAGGAAAAAAGCCAAATGTGCTGATTATTATTTGGGAGAGTTTTACAAAAAAAGTCGTGGACCAAAAACACAATGAAGTTGAGATAACTCCAAATTTTAATAAACTAAAATCGGAAGGCATTTATTTCTCTGATTTTTATGCCATGGGCGACCGAACCGATAAAGCTATTACAAGTATTTTGAGCGGTTTCCCGACTCAACCTACCGAATCCATAATAAAATACCCAACTAAAACTGCTACTTTGCCAGTTTTAAGCAAAGATTTTGGCAAAAATGGATTCTCAACTCAATTCTACTACGGTGGTGATACCGAATTTGCAAATATCAAATCTTATTTGTTCAATGCTAATTTTGAGAAAATCGTAGATGTAAACGATTTCCCGACCGAGCTAGCCACATCTAAATGGGGAGTTCATGATGAATACATTTTTGATAAATTCCTTGATGACCACAAAGTTCCGGCCGCGAAACCCTTCTTTTCAAGTTTATTGACTTTGAGTAGCCATGAGCCATTTGAAACGACTCAAGCTCCAAGGATAATTGGTGATACCAACTTAGACTTATTTATGAATTCGCTTAATTATTCCGATCAGTGTTTGGGTAATTTTATAGAAAAAGCAAAGAAAACAGACTGGTGGCAAAATACTCTAGTCATCATTGTTGGAGATCACGGCCACAAACTTCCTGAAACTGGCAATCGCGTTGACGACTTCAAAATACCGATGTTGTGGACGGGTGGAGCGGTTAATACAAATTGGAATTATAACAACATTGCATCACAAATAGATATATCGGCTACGTTGCTAGGCCAAATGAATTTTGACGCCTCCGCTTTTTACTGGAGTAAAGACCTATTCAAAACCAACACAAAACCTTGGGCTTTTTTTGTCTTTAATGATGGATTTGGCTACATAAAGCCAAAGAAAGAAGTACTTTTTGATAATAAAGGCAGAGTACTTATTCAAAATCAAGAACTTTTGAAATCTAAAGAACTTATAGAAGGCAAAGCTTTACAACAAAAAAGTTACCAAGACTTTCTTGCAAGGTGATTCAACTCGATTATACGCCAATTAGGTAAAATATTTAATTTGAAGAATCCCTACTTTAAAACCACAAAAACTCAATAGTAGATTGGCTGTAATAAATGGCAAACGACCGAACCGCAGCTTTTTCAGAGGGTTGCCCCTCAAAATCTGGTAGTAGGTGAACCTATTTCGATAGCTTTTATATGCCATTTTTAGCCATTTTCAAACTTAGTCTACCATTCGGCCTTAGTCCATCAGAATTTTTACACTACTTTTTAGTGTAAAAACATACATGATTGGCACGGAATAATAGGAATTTGGCATTTCGGATAAATGAGAATAATACAATTTACTAAAAAATAGAAAAAGCTAAATACCATGTTCATTTTTTTCCCATATCTGTAATGAAAATTAAAATACTTCTAAAAATGAATTCTATTTTTAGGTAATTATTGTCGAAAAATGATTTTTTGTCAAAAATTTAGTAAAATACATACCTCAAGCTGTAGACAAATCTCATTTTTTTTACAAATAGTTGTATTTTTCAAATAAAATAGAATAAAATATATACTTTTTTTTGATTGAAGAAATAATATTTTGATTTCACCAATATATTTGCAACATAATTCTCTTAGAAAAACAGAATCAATATAAAATTATTACAACAATGGCAAAAGCGAAATTAGAGTACATTTGGCTAGACGGTTACAAACCAACTCAAAGCCTAAGAAGCAAAACCAAAATAGAAAACGATTTCTCTGGAAAGTTAGAAGACTGTGATATGTGGTCTTTTGATGGCTCATCAACTGAGCAAGCACCAGGCGGTTCATCTGATTGTCAACTTAAGCCAGTATATATTTGTAAAGATCCTGAACGTTCACTTTTAGGTACTCCTTCATATTTGGTTATGTGTGAAGTTTTGGACGCAAACGGTGATCCGCATGAGTCTAACGGCCGTGCTACAATTGAGGATGACGACAATGATTTCTGGTTTGGATTTGAGCAAGAATACTTCTTGTACGACTGCGACACCAACCTTCCTTTGGGTTTCCCTACAAACGGTTACCCACGTCCTCAAGGACCATATTATTGCTCGGTAGGTGCAAAAAATGCTTATGGTCGCCATATCATTGAGGAGCATTTGGAGTATTGCTTGCAAGCTGGATTAAACGTTGAAGGTATCAACGCTGAAGTTGCTGCTGGACAATGGGAATTCCAGTGTTTTGCCAAAGGTGCTAAACAAGCTGGTGATGAAATATGGGTTGCTAGATATTTACTAGAAAGAACTTGCGAGAAATATAATGTTTGGATTAACTACCACTGTAAGCCTTTGGGCGATACTGACTGGAATGGCTCAGGTATGCACGCTAACTTCTCAAATACTGCACTTAGAACTGCAGGTAACAAAGATGTTTACGATATTATTTGTCAGTCATTCGCTCCATTTGTAAAAGAGCACATCGCAGTTTATGGTGCAGACAACCACTTGAGGCTAACTGGAAAACATGAGACGCAGTCTATCGATCAATTCTCTTATGGAGTTTCTGACCGTGGTGCTTCTATTCGTATTCCAATAGCAGCTGTACAAAAAGGATGGAAAGGATGGTTAGAAGATAGACGACCTAACTCTGCTGCTGATCCTTACAAAGTAGCGGCTAGAATTATCAAAACTGTAAAAACAGCCAAAATTTAATTCTATTTTTTAGAATACAAATAGTTTATTTATTGATATTGAACCCTCAGAACTTTTGTTCTGGGGGTTTTTTGTTCGTAATTTTGTAAATTAATAGATTCTCAATGAAGAAAGTTGCATTTTATACTTTGGGTTGTAAGCTTAATTTTTCGGAAACCTCCACAATTTCCCGAACTTTTGAGGATAAGGGTTTCAAAAAAGTGGGTTTCCAAGAAAAACCAGATGTGTTTATCATAAATACTTGCTCGGTTACTGAAAATGCAGACAAGAAATGCAAGAAAATTGTAAAAGAAGCTCAAAAAATAAACCCTGAAGGCTACGTGGCCATTATAGGCTGTTATGCTCAACTAAAACCACAGGAAATAGCTGAAATCGAGGGAGTTGATGCCGTACTTGGTGCAGCAGAAAAATTTAGGCTTCATGAATTAATTGGTACTTTTGAAAAATCGCCAATGGCTGTAAGGCCTGCCGATAAGGTTTTTGCTACTGACATTAGCGAAACAGTCGATTATCATACTTCATTTTCATTAAACGACAGAACTAGGACTTTTCTGAAAGTACAAGACGGTTGCGACTATCCTTGCTCCTACTGTACAATCCCCTTGGCTCGTGGTGCTAGCCGCTCTGACACCATCGAAAATATTGTAAAAGCAGCTCAGGAAATAGCTAGAAACGAAGTAAAAGAGATAGTCCTCACAGGAGTAAATATTGGAGACTTTGGAATCATAAAAGGAGAACGAAAAGAGAGTTTCTTAGATTTAATTAAAGCTTTAGACGAAGTTGAGGGAATAGAAAGATTCAGGATTTCGAGTATTGAACCCAATCTACTAACCAATGAAATCATTGAATTTGTGGCTCAATCAAAGCGATTTGTACCACATTTCCATATTCCTTTACAGTCAGGCTCTAGCAAAGTTTTGGCATTAATGAAACGCCGTTATAAACGTGATTTATACCAAGAAAGAGTCCAGAAAATAAAGGAAATCATGCCGAATTGCTGCATTGGTGTTGATGTAATTGTTGGTCATCCCGGCGAAACTGATGAAGAATTCAAGGAGAGCTACAACTTTATAAACGACTTGGATATTAGCTATTTGCACGTATTTACATATTCTGAAAGAGAAAATACTTCAGCCTTAGAAATCAAACCTGTTGTTCCCCAAAGCAAACGTACAGAAAGGTCAAGAATGCTACACATTTTGTCGGATAAAAAGAGAAGATTTTTTTACGAGCAAAATTTGGGTACTGAACAAGATGTTTTGTTTGAAGCTGAAGATAATGAAGGTTACATGACCGGTTTTACTTCAAATTACATAAAAGTTACTGCCAAATATGACCCATTGTTGATCAATGACATAAAGAGAATTAAACTAAGTGCTATCAATCCTGAAATGCTTGTAGATATAGAGAATCTGGAAGAGATTTTATCGCATTAACAAATAAAGTCTCTCTTTCTATAAAATAAGCAAAGGACGTTTTTGTTGCTTTTTTTGAACCGCATACTAAAAGAAAATACCCATCAAAAGATGGGTATTTTGCTGATTGGAGTACAACAAAACCACAATAAATTGTGATTTTTTTGTAAGTATTATTAGTTTTAGGCTTCTAATAATGCTTCATCATGCTGACTAACATCAAGTCCCACCAATTCGTCCTCTTCAGAAACTCTCATTGGGACCAAAATGTCTGTTAATTTCAAGATGATGAATGACATAACAAAGGCAAAAGCCGACACCAATACCAAAGCAACTAAGTGCTTAATAAACAAGGTAGTTTCACCAAAGAACAATCCTTGGTTGGAAACTGCCGGGTTTATAGCTGATGAAGCGAAAATGCCAGTAAACAACATACCTACCATACCACCAACACCATGACATGGGAACACATCTAAGGTATCATCCAAGGCGGTTTTGGTTTTGTAGTGAGCTAGGTAGTTGGAGATTATAGATGCAACAATACCAATAACCAAGGCGTGAGGAATAGAAACAAATCCGGCCGCTGGAGTGATAGCAACCAAGCCAACAACAACCCCGATACAGAAACCAAGAGCAGAAACCTTTTTGCCACGAGCAGCATCAAATAATACCCAAGCTATACCTGCAGCACCTGCAGCTGTATTTGTAGTAGCGAAAGCAACTGCCGCCAATGAGTTAGCACCCAAAGCAGACCCTGCGTTAAAACCGAACCATCCAAACCACAACAAACCAGTTCCTAACAATACATAAGGAATATTTGCCGGAGGAAGGAAGCTTCCTTCTACATGAGATCTACGTCTTTTTAAATAAATAGCTCCTGCCAATGCAGCCCAGCCAGCAGACATGTGCACCACTGTACCACCCGCAAAATCTAGAACGCCCATTTCGAACAAGAAACCACCAGATGCCCAAGTCATGTGAGCCAACGGAGCATAGATAAACAAGCTAAATAGTATCATGAATACTACATACGACTTGAAGTTTATACGCTCGGCCATTGAGCCAGTAACCAAAGCTGGTGTGATAACTGCGAATTTTAATTGGAAAAATGCAAACATAATTGCTGGGATAGTACCCCAAGGTTTGGCATCCAATACTCCTTTCATCATAAAGTGCGTCATCGGATTTCCAACAAATCCACCTACGCTATCACCGAAAGCAAGACTGTAACCTACCACTACCCAAACTATTGAAATAACTCCCATAGCGATAAAGCTTTGTAGCATTGTAGAGATCACGTTTTTCGCATTCACCATACCACCATAAAAATAAGCAAGTCCGGGAGTCATGATTAAAACCAGAGCCGACGCAACTAACATCCATGCGGTGTCTCCTGTATCTACTCCTTCAGTAATAATAGCACCAGGTATTGAAGGAAATACCAAGGCTAAGACAACCACCGCAGCCAGAATAGCTATCGGCACATAAGAGGGTTTAATTTTCGCTGTTTCGCTCATAATTGAAAATAATTAAGTATTATAGAAAAGGGTTATAATTAGAAATAAAAGATTAAAGCCGCTCCCAATGTTGATTGAGATTTCTTTGTCAATCCACCGTCCTTGTCATACAATTGATAAGTACCGGCCGAATTTTTATATGAATCAAATCTATATTCAGGCTTGAATTTTAGATTCGGAGAAACGTCATAATTTCCTGTTAAAGTAATTCCTGTTGTGGAAACACCAGCACCGTCTGCATCTACCAAATATATTCCACCTTTGCTGTTGTCAAAGTACTCCATACGGGTTCCTAAGCTAAATTTCTCAGTTACCTTACCATTTAAATAAAGGGCTGCACCACCCCAGGTACCTGTTGCGTTTTTGCCCGTAACTGCATTTAATCCTATAAGCATTTTCTCAGTAACTTGGTATGAAGTCGTTAAATCATACCAAGAAGTCATATTTTTCTCCTCCACACCTTCATCAGAACCGAAATAGTTAAGATAAACACTCCATCCATCTACTGGTTTAAGTGTAATTTGCCCCTGAAATCCCTTGGCTTTGTTGTTGTCGTCTTTGCTGTCCAAACCGTTGGTGATTCCCAACATGAAAGCAAATTTGTCAGTAGCAGCCACATCCAATTTCACACCTGTGTGGTAGAAAGGACCGTTACCGAACATGTTCGATAGAGAATAGTTAAAGTTTACAGGAGCATCAATCACCTCATAACCAACGTTAGTACCATACTGACCACCCGTCAATGATACTTTGTCTGACATTTTCCAAGTTAAATAAGCCTGTTTTAGAGCTAATCCTGTACTTCCGAATTGAGCACCGAGAGGACTGATTGGATTTCCATAATTTCCTAAATCTCCATGATTACCAAAAGTAAGATCAATAACCCCCGTCACTTTCTCAGTTGAGTAAGTTGTTTTTAATTGAGCTAAACCAACTTGGAAGTTGTTAGCTTTTTGATCAAAAATTCTTTCAAAACCAGATGCACCCAAGTTAGATTGCACTCCATTGAAATTTGCGAAGTAATACGTATCTACGTATCCACTAAAAGTTAGTGGGCTTGGGGCATCTTCTACAACAGCCTTTGGAGCCTCTGCTACTAATTCCGCCTTTTTACTTGGTTTTTTAACACCTTTGCTTGGTTTTGTTGGGATTTCGGTTGCCGATACTGCAAGAGCTGAAACAAGGCCGAAAATTGCAAAATACACTTTCTTCATAATTTTCTTTGGTTTGATTAAAAAACAGGTATGTTATATTTTTACCAAAATTCTATCAAAAAAATACATATATCAAATTTTTAAGTATAAATTTTAATACATTTATTTAAATAAAATATAAATTCTTGAAAAAGTGATATAAAAGTAATATGATTTTTAAATTTTATTACTTTCTATATAAAAATACATTTATTCGGTAAATGGCAATATTTTCAAAATAATATTTTGAAATACAATGTTTCAGTACAACAATATAGAGAAATTCTCGAGTTTGTTGTAAAATCAAAATCGGAACATTCTGACTATTTGGCAACAATGGCCAAGTGGGTGATTGAAATCAGCCCATTTATGTATTTCATACTTCTACTTGTGTAGTATTGACGGAAGATTTGGACTTACAAAAAAATGAGAGGAACAAAAAATTAAGTAGAATTGCTATTTCCAAACCGATGGGTGGGAATTAAAATGGAGAGGAGAATTTGTAGAGTTAGTAATTTTATTTTTTCAAGAATAGCTG
>CAMCYZ010000069.1 GCA_945885545.1 Spirosoma fluviale | reverse complement strand
TGTTATCGAATAAAGGTTAACACTTCAGGGCAGGTGGGTTTTCTAAAATTTGCTGGGCAAAGCTCTTCGAACCTGATATGTGTGGATAGGTCAGCTATAATGGCAGATAAACCTAGCGATGTGTTCGTCAGCACTGATTTTGACAACCGTAACGCTATTTTTTTTGATAAAACCCCAACTTGGCCCGTAGATATAAATCGGTGGATTTTGTATAAAAAAGATAATAACGGATTTAAGAAAGCTGATAGTTTAGTTCATCCGGTTGACTTTGTCACAGATAAGGTGTTGGTGACCAAGTCTGAAGAGTACAAAATAGGCTATGTCGATAATTGTGAGAGTGTTTCAGCACTTTCTGATCCGGTCGCTTCGGCATTTATGACTTATCAAGAGCCAGATCTGCTAAGTTGGAAAAACGATAATCCGTTTGCAGCGGCTATGGTGTCTGCACGAGAAGTGGAATATATAGCTGAAAATTCCAACAACATTAAAGCGTCGAAGCCAGAAACAGGAAATCAACATACTGCTGATTTTGATGGCTATGACGATCAGGCTAAGTTTAGACTGAAGTCTGTTTCAAATTCTTCTCCTCCCTTGGTTAGTTACTCCAATGTTGTCAAGGCAGAAGTGCCAACAAATCTAGTTTTGCCTAATGCTTTCACGCCAAATGGTGACAATAACAATGACTTGTTTGGTCTTAAAGGCAAGTCAGCGAACATTCAGTCTTTTAGCTTACAGGTTTATAATAGGTATGGAGAAAAAATGGTGGAAATTTCTAGTCCTAATGAAGGCTGGGATGGTAAAATAAATGGCAAAAATGCTCCAGCGGGTACTTATTTTTTTAAAATATCTGCAATTATAAAAAATGGAGAGCGTATAACAAAAGAAGGAATTCTTGACTTAATTAGATAATTTGCCAAACTTTAATTCAATTTTGGCTAAAATTAGTCAGGATTTTGTAAATACATTCTTCTGCCCTGCCATTTTATGGTGTTTTTCTTCGACCTTTGCACCGAGAAAAATATCAGATGAAAACAAAAGGAAATCGTAAGTCAAAAATAAACATTGTCACATTGGGTTGTTCAAAAAACTTAGTTGACTCAGAAATATTGTACACACAACTCAAGGGCAACGGTTTGAGCGTTACTCATGAAGGCGAAAAAGACGATGCACAGATAGTTGTCATAAACACCTGTGGATTTATAGACAATGCCAAGCAAGAAAGTATAGATACCATTTTAAGATATGTGGAGGCCAAAGAAGCTGGCCATGTGGAGAAAGTAATTGTTACCGGTTGTCTTTCGCATAGATATAAAGACGAACTTGAAAAAGAAATACCTCTTGTGGATTCTTGGTTTGGAACAAATGAGCTTCCAAGACTATTAAAAACCTTAAAGGCAGATTACAAAAAAGAACTGGTAGGAGAACGTCTTTTGACAACTCCTGCTCATTATGCTTATCTTAAAATAGCCGAAGGTTGTGATCGTCCGTGTAGTTTTTGTGCCATACCTCTCATGAGAGGCAAGCATGAGTCTAGGCCAATGGAAGAGTTGTTACTGTCGGCCAAAAATCTTGCTGCAAAAGGTACAAAGGAAATTATACTAATTGCTCAAGACCTAACTTATTATGGATTAGATATTTATAAAAAAAGAAATTTGGCTGAGTTTCTCGACAGGCTATCTGATATAGAAGGTATCGATTGGATACGTTTACAGTACGCTTATCCGTCTGGTTTCCCGATGGATATATTGGATGTAATGGCCAAGAAGCCAAACATCTGTAAATACTTGGACATGCCCTTGCAACATGGTTCTTCTGAAATGTTGAAAATCATGCGTCGTGGAATAGACAGGCCTAAAACAGAGCAACTTCTGGCAGATATCCGCAACAAAGTGCCTGATATTGCTATCAGAACTACGCTCATTGCTGGTCATCCGGGCGAAACCGAGGAACTGTTTGAGGAAATGTATAACTTCGTAAAAGAGCAGAGATTTGATAGACTTGGTGTTTTTCAATATTCGCACGAAGATGACACGCACTCGTATCAATTGAACGACGACATTCCTGCCGAGGAAAAACAAGAAAGAGTGGATATCATCATGGAGCTACAGCAAGGGATATCAGATGAGCTCAACCAAAAGAAAGTTGGTAATACTTACAAAGTATTGTTTGACAGAAAAGAGAGCGGGTATTTTATCGGAAGAACCCAGTTTGATTCTCCAGAAGTAGACAACGAAGTCTTGGTTTCTGCTGATGAATATCTAAGACTAGGTGACTTCGCTGACGTCAAAATAACCAGTGCAGCTGAATTTGACCTTTATGGCACATTGATAAAATAATTTTTTTACCTCAAATGCATCGGGAATCTCGTAAAACGCAGGCCAATACTAAAGTCTAGTCTGTTGAGAATTATGGCTGTAGGTAGTTTAACTTTTTCAACAGCGTTGTTTATGGTAGTTATTTGTCCATAGTTGTATCCACCCTCAAGACTTAGTATAATGTCCCGTCCGAAAATGTCATTTCCCAACAAAAAGTCTAGCCCTAGAGTGGCTGCCGCACCATAAGTTTGTCCCGTAAATTTAAAGGCTGAATTGTTAGTTAGGCCTTTGTCGGTGTACAAGTGCATACCAGGGCTAAGGGTCAAAATTGCAAATGTTTTGTAGTCAATCGTTTTACGAAACAAAAAAGTTGGCCCAACAAATTTATGCGAGACTTTGTTTGACAATTGACCTGCCTTTATGGCTTCTCCAGTGAAAAGATTTGGGTAATCTAGGGTTGTACTTGAGTTACTAGCTTTGTAATTGGTATATGTAGCTCCGATTCCAAAATTGTCTTTAAAAAAATATGCGGCATCCACGCCGAACATCCAGCCCCTTAGGAGTTTTTCTTTATGTAATCCATAGGGTGTAGTATCTGTGTTTTTGGCAATGATATTTCCGAGGCCACCCTTAGCACCTATTCTGTACTTGAGGTAATTCTTAAACTCAGAAATAGGCTCAGTGTCGGCTAATGGAGATAGGTCTTCTTTCTTTATTTCTTCTTTTTTTGAATCAGCCTCTTTCGCTAATTTATCGGCTTTTGGATTCTTGGTATCAGCTTTTGAATTTTCTAGTGGTTTTTGAGTATTCTCTACATTTTTTTGTGCAGATTCTGTCGTGGTAGATTTTGCCTTTTCCAAACTGCTTTTGGTGTTCAAGTTATCTTTTCCTGTAGCATTAGCAGCATCTTTATTCGTGTTGGCTGCTACTTCTTTTTTAGCAGGTGTCTCTTTGCTTTTTGCGACCGGAGCAGGTTTTTCTTCAGCTGTGGATGGTCTAACTGTATCGGTTCTTTTGTACTGTTCAGGCTTTGCCTTCTCTATTAATTTGTCGTTTTTCAAAACGTCACTCGGGTAATAGCTATATTTGAAGGAAGACACCAAGTTTTTAAATATTTCATTTCTCAGAATCTTATTCTTTGGTCCTAAGTAGGCATATACAAACCGTGTAGGGGTTTCGTCTAAGATTTTACACCTTATCTCCTCTCCGGCCTGTGTTATGATTAAGTCTTTTTGTGCGTAGGTTTTAGAGCCAATAAAAACAAAGGCCAAAAACACAAGAACTTTATATATAAGTTTGGTCATCCTAATGTCAGATAAAATTGATATTCGTTAAATTTTTAAGCACCACTATGCAAAAATAATCAAAAACTAGTTAAAAGTCTTTAAATCTCGGGGCCATACAATAACATTTCTTGAAATACTTACGACAAAAATCGTACCGAATTTTTTTTTGACAATAAACCTCGAAAAATGTAATGAAATCTTTAACATTCAGACGAGAAAAGGTCTTTTAGTTTATTTTGTAATAGTTTTTGAAGTATGATTTAAGACATTCTCGATAGAGAATATGGTGTTTAAAATGATTATTAACTAGCCGTTAACTAATTTTTTTTACTAAAATTTGACTTTTAAAAATTTATTGTTTTATATTTCGGAAAAATAGTTCTTCTAATTTAAAAACCCAGGTGTACAATATGGTATAAAACTCTACGTTAATTAATCTGAAAATACATAATGGAAAAAATCCTAGTTAACGAAAGTGAGCTTATATCAGCGTACATAAGTGGAGATGAAAAGGCATTCGCCACACTTGTTAATAGATACAAGTCCAAAGTTTATACTACTATTTACCTTGTTGTGAAAGACAGTTATGTCGCTGAAGACTTAACTCAGGACACCTTTATAAAGGCCATAAAGACCTTAAAAGAAGGAAGGTATAACGAAGAAGGCAAGTTTTTGCCATGGATTCTTCGGATTGCCCACAACTTGTCCATTGACTATTTTCGTAGGGCAAAACGTTATCCTAACGTAGTTTTTGAGGATGGAAGTAGTGTGTTCAATTCTCTCAATTTCGCTGAAGATTCTATTGAGTCAGCTCAAATCAAAAAAGAATCTTACGAGCATTTGAGGAGTTTGATCAAGAAGTTGCCGGAGCAACAACGCGAAGTATTGGTTATGAGGCATTACGAAGACCTCAGTTTCCAGGAAATAGCCGAAGCTACGGGTGTGAGTATCAATACTGCATTAGGACGTATGCGTTATGCTCTTATCAATCTAAGAAAATTGATGAGTAAAACAAAATATGCCTATGACACAAACCTGTACATTAACGCAGAATGAGATTGTACGTTATATCTATAACGAAACCTCAAGTTCTGAAAATGTTATCATTGAGACCTCTTTAGTGTATGACAATGATTTGCTGGACTTCTACCTCGACTGTATCGAGATCAAAGAAGAAATGAACCAGATAAATCTAAGTCCGAGAGAATCGACGATACAAAACATCTTAAATTTTTCTAAAAGCTTCTGACCTGCGATTTAATCGCAGGTTTTTTTTGGTACCTAAAAGAACAGCGGCCTCCTAACCACATTCCAATAAAGGCCAAACGAATAATTACTCTCGTTTTCGTCTTTAAAATAGTAGTCTTTGGTACATGAGGTCGACAAACAAGTTGTGTTTTACCATTATAGGGCTTAGAAAATATTCTTACTTCAACCAATTGAAAAGACGTTGTGCTAAATCCTCAATTTCGTTTTTCATTAATAACTTGTTTACCCATTCGTTTGGGATTGAATCAAAACCGTAAAACAGTCCTGATAAACTACCAGTTATTGCTCCTATTGTATCTGTATCATCTCCTAAATTGATAGCTTTTAAAACACTTTCTTCGTAGGAGTTTGTAGTTAAAAAAGCCCAAATACTTGCTTCTAATGTTGAAATAACGAATCCGTCACTTTTTATTTTTGAAGCATCTAATTGCCAAATATTATCTTGCAATAACCTACTGAATAATGGTATAAATTCGGAAGTTTCTATCGACTGATTTAATAATGGAGACAGTTTTATTTGAAGATTTTTATACGCCTCAAACTTATCTATCTCACAATAGTAAATTTCTCTTAAATACTCCAGATAATAAAAACAAGCTATAATAGATATTGGATGACCATGAGTAATTGAGGAGACTTTCTTGGTCCATATAAACCGTTCATTTATATTTTTTATGTCTTTTAAATAGAACAAAAGCGGTGCAATTCTCATAAGCGACCCGTTCCCATTGTCATAGAAATCGGACCCTCCAGATTCAAGTAATGGCATTCCTCTTAGAACATTGTGAACAAAGTTTTCTGTTGAAATACCAATGTCAAATTTTTTCCCATTAACTGCCCAATAACCGTTTTCACTCCATTCAATAATTTTTTTGGCTATATCTTCCAAGTTTAATTGTTCCTTAGATGTACAAATGGCATCAGCTAAACAAAAAGTCAAAGAAGAATCGTCTGAGAATGTCCCTAATGGCTGATTATGACTACCACCGCTAATCATATCACTAACAGGATTTATTGTTAAATAATCTCGGCTTTCAAATTCAACTGGAACGCCTAAAGCATCGCCAATAGCAAACCCAAATAATAAATCTCTACAAGCATTGTTATCTTTTCTCATTTTTCTATAAATGATGTCTGTAATTTATCTTATGCCACAATTTTTACCGTAAAGCCATTTCTGCTGCTATTTTCTCCGCAAACCTCTGAATTTGGAAAATGTCTCAAGGCGTTACAAATTGCTGGAATTCTTTCATTCCAAAGGTGTTCAGGATACTTTACTTTGCAAATATATCTTATTTCTATTGCAGAGATTTTTACAGGGAAGGCTTGTTTAGAAATAAAACTAATGACTTCATTTCTAATTAAGGGCAATAGGTTATTCATAGTTTCGTGTTTTTTTTGTGTTATTCATATTGTAGCTTTGCAGTTTCCCAATTTATTATAAAATTTCTTTGTTCTTGTGTTTCAGGAGATGAACGTTTGGAAATAGAAGTTGTTCGTTTCAAATAATCAATAAACTCAAAAACATTATGATTGTGAGCCATTCGAAATTGTTTTAGAAAACAGCCTACCACAGTGCCGGTTCTGCCAATTCCTCCCCAACAATGTACATAAACAATTTTGTTTTCCTCAGTAACTTTATTAATTACACCTAAAACTTCAAGCATAGTCTCTTTTGATGGTATGTTCATGTCTTCGATTGGAATTCGAATCGTTTCTACGCCTCTTTCATTCAAATAATGAGAATAATCAGGGAATGGTTTGTCTTCTAGATTGACCTCATCTTCTTCCATCAAATTAATTACCAACTTCACGTTTGTTCTAATAAGGCCATCTAACTTTTGAATAGTTCCTGTTTCTTCAATTGCTGTGGGTATTTCTCCGACAATTAGCTTATTGGGAATAACCCAGTATGAGCGTTCAAATGGTAAGATATTCATTCTGCATTTTTTTAATTTAATCCTCAAAATTTTTTATCAATTGTTCGTTTAATTTACCAAATTGTAGAATTTGACGAGATTGATATTTATTTAAAAATAACTCCACTGAATTTTTCTAAATTCTGCAACAGTTAAATTATTAAATCCAAAATTGTTATTCTTATTAAGAATACCTTTTTAACGCTGGATTCGCTGAATTATTCTGGCTGTGCGAAGGATATTTACTTCGTACGTGCGGATAGCGGCTTGTAGCCGCAGAAATAAAACTCTGAATAAAAAATATAATTGAAATAAATTAATAGTCAAAAAATATATGTTTTACGTCGGTCAAAGACTGAAATACATGTATGAAGGTCGGAGCCTTCGAACGGCTAGGAGAGACGTGTTTTTTAGCTAGGCGTTTAAACTCTCGTTTAAATTCAGGCGTAAAAGTTAATAATGCCAAATCTTGCTTTTTATCAGCCATTTTCAAATAGTTCCGCAATAGCAAGTTTAGGTAATTTGCCAACCCTCATGTCTTGCATCTTTTTTAGACTACGTTCCAAACTTTCCAATACTGGCGGCTGTTCGATTTGTTGTTTCACTTTTACAAAGTCAAACTTTTTAAGTAGTTCCATAAAAAATACAGCTTCATTATCAGGTATTTGAATTAGTAAATCCATTGTTATAATATTTTATTGAGCCAATTGTAAAGCGTTTGATAGGGTATCTTTCAGTTTCTTTTTGGCAAAAAGTGAATCAATTAGTAAAAAAATAGTCGTTCTATCAGTAGTCTCTAAGGCTTCAATAAGCCTGATTTTCCCTGATAATTTTTTATCAGCTGAGTTTACGTCTCTAAAAATATTTTCAGAAGCGAAAAGCCCAGACAGTGACACACCTAAAGCTTGGCCTATTTTATCTAAAGTAGAAGACGATGGGTCATTTTTTCGTTTTCAATCTTAGAATATTGAGAAGCATCTATAATAATGTTTAGAGCAACCTCCTTTTGCGATAGCCCTTTTGCCTGTCTTACGGGCTTTATTTTGTCTGCAATATTCATATCTATGGTATTTATATCTACAAATCTTCATTTTATTGGCATATATGTCAATAATTAAAAAATATTGATAAAATATTACCGTCCAACCCAAACTACATAATCCGGTGAAAGATAGCCAGAAATGTTAGGATAAAAGGCCATTTAAAAGATCAGCGGCCTACGTACCATATTCCACCTAAGGCCAAACGAATAAATACTCTCGGTTTCGTCTTTAAAATAGGAGTCTTTGCGTCTTTGGTACATGAAATCAATAAACATGTTGTGTTTTATCATTACAGAAGCCAACATTTCGGTGTTTTTAATGCGGTTTTGGAAGCCTTGCCCTATGTAATTGTCGTACTCGGAGATTCGGCCTATTCGGTTGTTAATTTTTACATTTCCGCCGTAGTTGCTACTGTCTTTGTCTTCTCCTTTTAATGCATTCATGGCCACAAATGACAGAAATATCTTGGCGTGGGGTTGGTATTTTACAGAAATAATGTCTTCTTTAAAATTGGCTCCTAGCGGATGAGCAATAGGCAAGTTGTAATTTACATAACTGGTAGAATTCGTAAAGTGAGAGTACATGTAGGGCCTGGCCCTGTTGAGTTCATATTGGAAGTCAAGATTTTTGATTTTAAAGACATCAAAATATTTAGCTCCAAGCTGCCATGCATATTTTTTTGACCACCAACCTTCTTTTTTAAACTCTTTTGAATTGTATTCGTCCAAAAAATACTGACCGTATGCCGTAAAGGTTTTGAAAAGATTTAACTTAAAGTCAGCCCCAACTATGGCATTGTCAGAGCTGCCCAAAAAACCTTCCACAAACCTATAGAAAATTACTGGATTGAGGTAGTTTAACTCGAAACCAGTTTTACGATTTCCATACATAACACTTTCAAATAAGCCTACATTAAGGGTTTTTGTTAGGTTAATATTGAGGTGATGAAACGCCATGTACTTTGGTGCGTTGGTAATCTGGCTAAAAGGTGGATTTATAACTTGCAGGTTGGTCATTTGCCCAAGGATAGACAGATACTGAAGTCTACCAATTCGTAGGTCAGTTTTTAGTTGCAAATAGGGGGCACTAAAGTCACTTAAAACCATTGATCGAATACCAGAGCCGATAAAGTTTTTGTCATGACCAAATGTCATCATGAGGTTTTTGATAGGCTTAAATGCGAAATAACCCAAAGCTGAAAAATAATCGCCTTGGAGTAAGTCAAAATTATCATTTGTTATTTTTACAAACGACTGATAAGGGTAGCCTTCATAAATTTTGTAATAATTTACTAAAAAATTGGTGCTGGAACTTTGGTTGTCCGTAACCATCGTATAAAAACCCAATTTTTTGTTAATATTTCCTCTGATTTCAACCCCTCTGGTATTGGAAAATGTAGATTTTGAGGGTAAGTTGCCATGTGCGGAGTTGGTTCCTAGGCCTACATTTAAAACTGGAGAAACATGAATGTCATAATCGTCATTTCGTACATGGTACATGTCCGATTTGTTTCTGTAAAGGTGTTTTAGAATTGCTTTTTTACTTTTGGTCTCTATTATTTGATTTTTACTTATATACTCCCAATTATCTATCTGCAGGTATTCAATATTTCTCCTATCCACTTTCGAAAACTTCAAAAAGGTGGATGTATCTATTTCGGCTAAAAAATCACCTATTTGTTCTCTGCTGAAGGGCTTAACGTTGGCATGAAATGAATTAGCAAGTTTGCCAGATTTCACTTCGATTCGTTCAAGAAAAGCATCAGATATTTGTGAAATGGCACTGTTGGCACTTTGAGAGAAACCACTTTGAAGGCTTGTAAGAAATAGAAGAAACAGAAGTTTTGGCCTCATGTGCTGAAAAATATTAGGAAGAATGGTGCGAAAATAATTAATAATTAGCACTAATGAACAGATTAATTGATAATTTTGGAACAAAGCAATAATGCATTAAGTTTTCAAAATAACGAAAACCAATTGAATGAAGACATTTGAGATTCCGCAAATCTATAGAAGTTCCATTATATCGAGTATCAAAGAAAAACGTAGGGTAAAAGATAAGTTAAAGAAAGACTTTAGTCCAACTGTATTGGATTTTGACAACATTAAAGTGTTGATAGCTAGACATTTTGGATTTTGTTATGGAGTTGAAAACGCCGTAGAAATTGCTTACAACATACTTAACGAAAATGAAGGTAAGCGAATATTTTTTTTAGGTGAAATGATTCACAATCCGGAAGTCAACGCTGATTTACTTTCTAGAGGTGTGAAGTTTTTGATGGATACAAAGGGTAATAAGTTAGAGGCCTTTGCTGACCTAAAAGCCGACGATATAGTTGTAGTGCCTGCTTTTGGTACTACTATAGAGCTACAAAACGAGCTTTCGGCATTAGGGATTGACTCTTACAAGTACGACACCACTTGTCCTTTTGTAGAGAAGGTCTGGAACCGTGCTCAGCAAATAGGTGAACGGGGGTTTAGTGTAATAGTACATGGGAAGCCCAATCACGAAGAAACAAGGGCCACTTTCTCTCATAGTCAAGAAAAGTCTCCAACCGTAGTTGTAGAAGATATGTCAGAAGCGAAGCTTTTGGCGGCCTACATTAGAAAGGAGAAATCTTCTAATGATTTTTTTCGTGAGTTTGAAGGAAGGTTTTCTGAAGGTTTTAATCCTGACAAAGATTTAGAAAAATTTGGAGTAGTGAACCAAACCACGATGTTAGCCACAGAAACACAGGATATTGCCAATTATTTGAAGGGTGAGCTGATCAAAGCCAAGAATCTATCTGAGCTTCAGGTGCCGGCATATTTTGCAAGTACCCGTGATACACTCTGCTACGCCACAAACGACAATCAAGATGCTACCTATGCTTTGATGAATGAAACGGCGGATTTGGCGATTGTAGTTGGCGGATACAATAGCTCTAACACTACTCATTTGGTAGAATTATTGGAAACCACTGTTCCTACTTATTTTATTCAGACAGAAGCGAACCTGTTATCGGCAGACTGCGTGTCTCATTTTGATATTCATCTGCATGAAGAAAAGCAGAGTTTGGGTGTTTTTGATTTTGACAAAAAACCTACAATTGTACTCACATGCGGGGCGTCTTGCCCAGACGCTGTCGTGGAGGCGGTGTTAAGAAAAATAGTTGGATTTTTTGAAGAAAACACAGATTTTGAAAATGTGATATCTCGAGTGTAGTATTTAAAATGTCTTAAATGGGAGAATATTTTTATTGATTTATAAAAGAATTGAAAATAAACTACGTTTTCTAATGACATAAAGATATTAACTATGAAGATGCTTGAGTATATAAAAATGATTTTGGATAAAGTTAGTTTTGATTCAAAATTATTCGAAAAGGAGTTAAAAAAGGGTTTAAAGGAGTTAATGCCAGCAGAAATGAAAGAATTGAAAAACTGGTGCTATGAAAAATTTGGCAAAATTTATCAAACAGTGCTTAACAAAGTCTTTAGAAGAGTAAAAATGGTATAAATGTCCGTTAAAAGTGTCGCTTTTTGTGGAATCGACGTCTTATCGATTAAATAAAAGCCTTTTACCTGACTTCTTATTACTGAATTTACCTTCATTATATAGCAATTCTCCCGAAACAAAGGTCTTACTCACACTTGCACCAAAGGTTTTTCCTTCAAAGGGCGACCACCCCGTTTTATAAAGAATATTTTCCTTAGAAACTGTGTATGGGGCGTTTAAATCTACCAAAACGAGGTCTGCCCAATAACCTTCTCTAATATATCCACGGCGGTCTATTTTGAAACATTCTGCCGGAGCATGGCACATTTTTTCTACGATTTTTTCCAAACTTATCATGCCCTTTGCATAAAAATCCAGCATGACTTGAAGGCTATTTTGAATGAGAGGCAATCCCGACGGTGCGTTCCAGTAATCGGCCAACTTCTCCTCTATAGTATGCGGAGCATGGTCGGTGGCTATTATGTCAAGTTTATCATTTAGCAGGCCTTCTAATAATTTTTCTCGATGGTTATGTTTGATGGCTGGGTTGCACTTAATTTTTGTTCCAAGGGTTTTGTAGTCCTCGGCATCGAAATACAAATGATGTACACAAACTTCGGAAGTTATTTTCTTTTCTGTCAAAGGAATTGTGTTGTCAAATAAATCCAGTTCTTCACCCGTAGAAATGTGTAAAATATGCAGTCTTGTACGGTGTTTTTTTGCCAATCCCATGGCCATAGAACTAGAAATATAGCAGGCTTTCTCGTTTCTAATTAGGGCATGAATGTCATAAGGAACTTTACCATTTGCATATTTTTCTTTGTAAAATGCTAGATTAGATTTTATGGTGTTTTCATCTTCGCAGTGGGTAGCTATAAGTCCAGAGAAATTGCTAAAAATATTTTCCAGTGTTTTTTCATTGTCTACCAACATATTTCCAGTAGAACTGCCCATAAATAGCTTTAAGCCACATACTTGACTTAAATCCGTCTTCATGGCTTCATCATAATTGTCATTGGATCCACCCATAAAAAACGAGTAGTTAGTCCAACTAGATTGAGCTGCTATTTGGTATTTGTCTTCCAATAAAGCTTGGGTGAGGGCATTGGGCACGGTGTTGGGCATTTCCATAAAGCTGGTGGTACCTCCTGCCAAGGCAGCCTTAGATTCACTTTCTATGGTGGCTTTATGGGTTAGTCCGGGCTCTCTAAAATGCACTTGGTCATCTATAACACCTGGCATCAGGTATTTACCAGAAGCATCTACTATATTATCTGCAGTTAAATATCTGATATCTTTGCCTATTTTATCAATTTTTCCATTTTTAAGAAAGACATCAAATTCTTCTATTTTACCTTCATTTATGACCTTGGCATTTAAAATAAGAGAGCTAGACATATTGAATAAATTATGATATTTTTTTTAATTCTGATTTAGCGGCATCCACAATCCATAGGTATTCGGCAGTTTGGAGGCATTGTTTATAGAAAGCTTTTGCTTTTACTAAGTCTTTTTGTTTTACAAATATACGAGCCATTCCCAAATAAGCTATTCCATGATACTCTTTTGTGTAGCGGTCATCATGCGGTATTTTCAGAGCTTTTGCATAATTTGTCAAGGCCCCTTGAAGGTTTTTATCAGCGTGTTCTTCTTTATATCCTTCAAAAACCAATGTTGACAGTTGACTGACTTTATCTTTTCGAGATTTTAATTGTTCGTTGAAACTTATTGCTGCTTCAAATTCGCCGTTGAGCAATAAATTCTCAATGTGTTTTATCTTGAAAATGTAATTGTTGGGATACTTTGAATGAAGAATTGTTGAATAAACTAATGATTTTTTAAAGTTTGATTCATACTTTATGTTGATATTTATTAAATGTAGTGCCGCCTCTGTTCTACTAAAAATAGATTTTTTGTAAGAATTTTCTAATTCCTGAAGACCTAGCGTTTTGTTTCCAGTTTCAAAAAACATAGTTACGGGCTTAACGATTGGATGAGATTCAGGATACTGTACTCTGTAAAAATTGTAGAGACCAGACGCAAACAAAAATTCTGGATTTTCGTTTTTGTATTTTTTTCCTTCGTTGAAAAAGGTGTGTACTTTTTTTGCCTCACTGACGGCATCGAAATATTCCTTCTGATAGTTATTAGATAGTGCAATGAATCCATGTGCAGCTAGAAGGAAAAAAGTAGCTTCTTTTTTATATTTTGGATTTTTGTAGATGACTTTAGCTGCGGTGATACATTTATTTAGTTCGGTGATATATTTTTTTAGGACTTCTGGATTTTTATCTATCGGAACAAACTGCCATTGGAGTTCAAGGGCATTCAGTAAAAATTTTACGGGATGTTGTGGGTAAGTGGATTTAACAGTATTTAAAATTTCTTTGGACAGGTCAAACTGCTGGTTATAAAGAAAGTCTAGTCCTTTTATGGTCAACTCTTTATTTTTTTCGTCGTTTAAAAATTGAGCTTTGCTGGGCAGTTGAGAAACGACAACTACACCAATAAATAATAAGATTTTGGATTTCATAAAAATAAAAAACCCCTTTCACTGGTTGCAGAGAAAGGGGTTTCATTAAGACCTTTGGTATTACAAGCTAGTACTCAAGAAATTCATAACTTCTTTGTAGTTTTTCAAATCTACACCGCTTTTTTCAAGAGAAGCACCAACGGTTTTTGAAGTAACTACTACTTCAAATGTTAAATCTTGACCTGGCCTTAGCGTTATAGTGCCGCCAAACAACTGAGTTGAACTTCTGTAATATAGTTCTGCTTGACCAGTTTGATAGCTATAATCTAAACGTTCAACCGCTCCGTTATCACTAGTTGTATAGAGAATAGGAAGTGCCTTTAACGTAACCCCACTTTTCAAAAATATCATTACAAATTTTTCTGTCGTAATTAATGGGTTTTGAATTGTTACACCTCCATAGGTACTAGAAACCCCAGAGCCTACACTGGATACTAGAACATCCTTCCAATCTGCAACTTTAACTGTAGTTTGGAAACTTTGAACGTTTGCGTTACCATTAAGACCGTCTTTTCCATTTGTACCATTCGTTCCGTTAGTGCCATTGACACCCGCAGTTCCTTGAGGACCTACTGGTCCAGTTTCACCTTGTATACCTTGATCACCTTTGCAAGACCAGAATGAAACAGTCGTAGCTAATGCAAAAACTGAAAGTAGCTTTACTAATTTGTTCATAATTTTAAGAATTAAGATTTATTTGACTTCGAGATTTTTAGCAATATTATTGAAAATTGAACAACTTTGCAAGACAATTCAAATGAATATTTATTTTACGGTAATATTTTTCGAAATTATATAAATAAAAACAAAATGGACAAACTCGATTGCTTAAATCAAGTGGCTGATTTTCACAGAACTTTTCACCACCCGATAGAAAAAACGCCTATAATTCCTGCACAAAAGCGTTGTGAGTTGCGGGTCGAACTTATTTCTGAAGAATTAAAAGAATTGGTTGAAGCTATTGAAAATAATGATTTAGTAGAGGTGGCAGATGCCCTTTGCGATATTCAATATGTGTTGTCGGGTGCTATATTAGAGTTTGGTTTGGGAGATAAATTCCGGGAGCTTTTTGACGAAGTTCAGAGGTCGAATATGAGCAAAGCTTGTGCAAATATAGAAGAAGCCGAGGCAACTGTTGCTCATTACTTAAATAAAGGATTTGAATGTTATTATAAAAAAGACGGAGATAGATATCTGGTTTACAGAACTGCGGATAATAAGACACTTAAAAATATTAATTACTCGCCGGCGAACTTGAAGTCTATTCTTGAAAAATAATGGAAAATTTAAAGGAGAGACTAATAGAGCGGTTTTTTAGGTATGTAAAAATCGACACGCAGTCTGATGTAGAAAGTGCTTCGGCTCCATCTACCGAAAAGCAGAAAAACTTCGGTCGTCTTTTGGTACAAGAATTGAAAAATCTTGGTTTAGAAAATGCCGAAATGGATGAGTTTGGAGTCGTTTATATAAACTTGGTTTCAAATAGTACAAAAAGCTGCATTCCGAAAATCATGTTTTGCTCTCACATGGATACTTCGCCTGATTGTTCGGGCGAAAACGTGAGACCAATCATTCATGAAAATTATCAAGGGCAAGATTTGATTTTACCAGACGATTGTTCCCAAATTATAAGAATGGCTGAGCATCCTGATTTAAAGCATCAGCTTGGAAATGATATCATTACGGCCTCAGGAACTACACTTTTGGGTGCAGATAATAAATCTGGAATAACTGCAATTATGACGGCCTTGGAGTATTTCAAGGGAAATCCTGAAATAAAGCATGGGGACATAAAAATACTATTCACACCTGATGAGGAAGTTGGAAGAGGAACTGAAAATGTGGATTTGAATCGATTGGGTGCAGATTTTGGATATACGGTTGATGGAGAAACTTTAGGTTCTATTGAAAACGAAACTTTTTCAGCAGATGGAGTGGAGATTAGGATTCATGGTGTGAGTGCCCATCCCGGTTTTGCCAAAGGGAAAATGCAAAATGCACTCAAAATTGGTGCAGAAATCATAGCACAATTGCCAAAAGAAATTCTTTCGCCTGAAACTACAGAAAATAAAGAGGGATTCATTCATCCAACTGATATTCAAGGAAATGTGGAGTTTTGTAAACTCAGTTTTATAATCAGAGATTTTGATGAATCGGGGCTTTTGGCGAAAGAAAACTTACTCAAAGAAGTAGTTGAAAGTGTGCTCACAGAATATGATAATTCGAGTTTTGAGTTTATAGTGAATGAACAATATAGGAACATGAAAGTGGTATTGGACAAATATCCACAGGTAACCGAAAATGCCATTGAAGCCATAAAAAGAGCTGGAATTGAGCCAAAACTGCAGAGTATAAGAGGAGGAACAGACGGTTCGAGGTTGTCGTTTATGGGCTTGCCTTGTCCCAATATTTTTGCTGGAGAACATGCGTTTCATTCAAAATTAGAGTGGGTTTCGGTGCAAGATATGCTCAAAGCAGCTGAAGTTATTGTAAATTTGGCCATAATTTATGAAGAAAAGGCATGACGGAGATTCAAGAAAACATTACTAAACTGCAAGAGCGAATTTCGGCCGGGGTAAAACTAGTGGCGGTTTCTAAGTTTAAGCCAAAGGAATTGCTTTTGGAGGCCTATGAGATTGGTTTCAGAGCATTTGGTGAAAACTATGTGCAGGAGTTGGTTGATAAATACGAAGCCCTGCCTAAAGACATTGAATGGCATTTTATTGGGCATTTACAGACCAATAAAGTCAAATATATTGCACCTTTTGTACATTTGATACACTCCGTAGATAGTTTTAAGCTTTTGAAAGAGATAGACAAGCAAGCAGCTAAAAATGAGCGTGTTATTGAATGTTTGATGCAAATATACATAGCTAAAGAGGATTCGAAAACAGGCATGGATAAAGCGGAGTATCTTGAAATGTTGGAGTCAGGAGAATTTAAGTTGCTCAAAAACATCAAAGTAAAAGGTTTGATGGGCATGAGTACTTTTACCGACAATATGGATTTGGTTCGAGAAGAATTTAGAAGTTTGAAAAATCTTTTTGAACAAACTCGGAAAATTCAAGCAGATAATTTTTTAATGCAAGAAATTTCGATGGGTATGAGCGGTGACTGGCAATTGGCTGTGGAAGAAGGCAGTACGATGGTCAGGGTAGGAAGTTCGATTTTTGGAAGCAGAGGGTGATTAATTTGTTAATTTGGTAATTTGCTAATGTGGCAACAATGTAAGTAGGCTGCGATTTTTAGGTTTAATCAAAATATTTTAATGATAAATTTATGAATAAGTTTTTTCTTCTTTCCGGATCAGTTTTAGGTCTTTTGGGCGTAGCAGTAGGAGCTTTTGGTGCTCATGCTTTGAAGGTAATGTTGCAGGCGGCCGGTCGAGCGGAAACCTTCGAAACGGCCGTGCGATATATGTTTTATCACGCCATAGCCTTGGTGTTAGTTGGGATTTTGAGCAAAGAATTCCCTGGAAATACAATCAACTGGAGTGGAAATGCCTTTCTTTTGGGGACTTTGATTTTTTCTGGTAGTTTGTTTTTAATTTGCTTTACTGGTATAAATTTATTCGGTGC
>CAMCYZ010000068.1 GCA_945885545.1 Spirosoma fluviale | reverse complement strand
GGTGCCATTTCTAATATTTACTTTTTGGCCCTGAAGTTAGATAAAAACACCTTTATCGGCACGGCAGCTTGGATTTTTTTGGTCATAAATTTTTTCAAATTGCCTTTTCAAATTATTTTTTGGGACAACATTAATACACAAACGCTGCTGCTCGACCTCATCGTTTTACCGGCCTTGATGATAGGTTTTTACGTAGGCCTCAAACTTGTAGGCAAAGTCAACGATGCTCATTTTCGAAAGCTCGTGATGGCTATAACATTTTTGGGAGCTTTAATTATATTGTTTAAATAACTGTCTAATTTTCTGATAAATATAGTGTTAAGTTAAATTTTTAGCTACATTGAGAACCTTCGTTTTCAGTTTCTTTGTCTTCAATATCTGTATTTTACCATAATTTCAGCCCGATAGGTTTTTGTTTTGAGGTGTTATTGTTTTTTGAAATCGTTTATTTATACAACTTATAAGCGTCAGAGAGGCGTTATTTTGGCAATAACATAATCCCAAACATTATTAGCCCAGTATGGGCGACATTTTATTTTTTCAAGGAACGGCTTCATACTTTGACCTTTTTTTAAAAAATCTACCATTTCGCAACCTTCTTGCTATCACAAATTAATGTCGTTTACTTAAGGTATTTATTTACTCTAAAACCTCACCCTCAATCCCTCTCCACAGGAGAGGGACTTAAAATTGAGCTTAAGTAAACGACATTGTATCACAAATTAAGATTTAATAAATTACTTTAGCCGCAAATCAGCCATAATTAAGGCTCTATCCTCTTTTTTTTGTACTTTTAGCACTGAATACAAAAAATATGGAAGTAGGAAAATACAATTCATTACAGATATTAAGGGGTACAAGCGTGGGCATGTATTTGGGCGATGAAGAAGGCAACGATGTGCTTTTGCCCCACAAATACATTCCCGAAAACGCCCAAATTGGCGAAACTATAGATGTCTTCATTTACAGAGACTCCGAAGATAGGCTCATAGCCACTACGCTAAAACCTCTAATTCTTCTCAATCAGTTCGCTATTCTTGAAGTGGTGGCAGCCACACAGTTTGGTGCTTTCTTGGACTGGGGCCTAGAAAAAGACCTTTTCGTGCCTTTTAAAGAACAAAATCATAAGCTACAAAAAGGACAGTATGTGCCTGTTTATTTGTACCTCGACGAGCAAACCGACAGAGTGGTGGCATCGGCTAAAGTACATAAATATTTCAAAAACCTCGATGGGGTAGAGTTGGATGAAGGCCAAGAAGTCGATTTGTTGGTTTTTGAAAAAACCGAATTGGGGCATAATGTGGTGGTAAATAATCTCTATAAAGGCTTGGTTTATGAAAACGAAACCTTCCGAAGATTGGCTTGGGGCGATACCACCAAAGGCTACGTGAAATTAATCAGAGACGAAGGTAAGATTGACATTTCTTTGCAGCCTTTGGGTTTTTTAAAGACTTTAGAACCCAATCAGAAGGCCATACTTGATAAGCTTCAACAATCTGGGGGCACGCTGAATTTGAGCGATAGCTCTGATCCTATCGAGATTCAAGAAGTTTTGGAAATGAGTAAAAAAGCCTTCAAGAAAGCCATTGGTGTACTTTATAAAGACAAAAAAATACTTATTAAAGACGATTCTATAGTTTTAAATCAAACATCTGCTGAAAAATGAAACGGTTTGCCCTCTTATTCCTTCTTTTAAACTTCTCTTTCAAAGGTTTTTCTCAAAAAATAGATAAAACCGAAGCTGACCTGATAAAATTGGTGGAGGCCAATTATAGCGAAACCTTCAAATTGTTAGAAGAAGTCGTCAATATCAATTCTGGTACGCTCAACAAAGAAGGCGTAAGACAGGTTGGAGAAGTTTTTAAAAGAGAATTTGACAAAATTGGCTTTCAAACCGAGTGGATTTCTCTGCCTGATTCAATGAACCGGGCCGGTCATTTTGTGGCTACCAGAAAAGGTACCAAAGGCAAAAAACTATTTTTAATTGGTCATTTAGACACCGTTTTCGAGAAATCGATGGAGTTTTCGCCTTTTACAATTGTGAATGATTCCACGGCTTCTGGTCAAGGAGTGAACGATATGAAAGGCGGTGATGTGATGATTTTGGCATCTTTGAAGGCATTGCATCAGCTCAATTTGTTGGAAGATAGACAGATAACCGTATATTTTACGGGAGACGAAGAGGAGTCAGGAAAACCAACTTCGGTATCTAGAGCAGATTTTATAGAAAGAGCGAAAGCCTGCGATGTGGCCTTGGGCTATGAAACTACCGCTGGCTTTGGCATAGCCACCACGGCTAGGAGAGGAGCAAGCGGCTGGACACTCATAGTTACGGGCAAACAAGCCCATTCGTCAGGTGTTTTTAGCGATAATGTAGGTTACGGCTCTATTTATGAGACTGCCAGGATTCTGAATGAATTCAGAGAAACTCTGAGTAAGGAAAAGTATTTGACCTTCAACCCAGGGCAAATAGTGGGCGGCTCGTTTGTGAATTATGACGAAACCGAAGCCAAAGGCATTTCTTTGGGTAAAACCAATATTGTAGCCAAAAGAACGATTGTGACGGGTGACTTGAGGTTTTTGACAGAAAACCAAAAGATAGTAGCCCGCCAGAAAATGCAGGAAATTGTAAAGAAAAACCTCAAACAAACCTCTGCTCAAATCAGATTTAAAGACGGTATACCCTCCATGCCCCCCACCGAAGGCAACAGAAATATCATGAAAGTACTCAGCCAAGTAAGTGTTGACCTCGGTATGGGACCCGTAAAAGAAGGCGACCCAGGCTCACGAGGAGCTGGAGATATCAGTTATGTGGCCGATTATTTGGACTGTCTCGATGGCTTAGGAGCCTCAGGCTCTGGGGCACATACACCCACCGAGACGATGAATATCAAAGAATATCCAAAATTGATTAAACGTAGCACTTTGTTGATTTATAGGCTTTTGAAATGATTCTAAAGCTGTGCGAAGGCTATTGCCTTCGAACGTGTGTATAGCGGCTTATAGCCGCAGAAAAAATAATTGAGATGAATGAGTAGTAAAATGCATAATGTTTCACTCCGGTCAAAGACGGAAAGCCACACGTACTTGGGTCGGAGCCTTTGCTCAGCGAGCTAGGAATTGTAGAAATGATAATTTTAAATCTTTGAAGAAACATAGAGTGTGTATTCCCTCCTCTCTAAATTTTAAAATTTCCGAACTTTCCGAAATTCACTGGGCAAACAGTTTTTTTTGGTTTTGAAGGTTCGGTTAAAATTCGATATGTTCTGAAAACCTGACCGCTCGGCAATCTCGGCAATGGTAGATTCCGAATTTCGTACTAACAACTTAGAGGCATGTTCAATCCGCAATTCTATCAAAAACTCTAGGAAAGTCTTATTGGTTTTTTGTTTAAAATACCTGCAAAATGCCTCCTTAGTCATAAAAGCCAAATTTGCAACGTCTTCAAGCTTGATATCTTTTTGAAAATTATTCATCAAAAAATCAAAAACATTACTCAATCTTTTTCCTTGGTTGTCATTAAATATCTTTGAAAACTTGGCAATGGCAATGGTTTGAAAATTTGCTTTCGACACCAAATTCAAAATGCTCAAAAAATATATCAGCAGTTCAAGCTTGTTAGCACTTTTTAGATTTTGTATTAATTCAAATATTTTCAAATCTTGATCTTGGTACTTAATGCCAAATCCCAATTGAGAAATAAAGCCATGCAAGGAATCTATAGCACTGAATTCTGACAAGATGGAATTCATAAATTCTTCAGAGAAAAATAAGGTGTGCATGACAGATGGGATGGTCAAATCTGTATCTGATCTAAATACATGAGGCAAATTACTACCCAATATAAAGATGTCGTAAGCTTGAAAAGACTCCATAGAATCACCCAAAACCAAGGTGCCCTCGCCCGACTCAATATAACTTATCTGAAACTCGGTATGGGAATGCAGTTTGTCATAAAAAGCCTCTCCAATAAAATAATCATAGATTAGATTTTCGTGGGTAGGCCTGGGAATAATAAAAGGTAAAACCCTCATTTTACTAATTTAACATATAAAATTAACTAAATAAAAGGCAATAAATGTATTTTTATGTTAATATTATATCATACTTAGATAAGTTTTAATTAAAATAGGGTAGAATTTTCATCTTACATTTGCATTTCTTTAAAATTAAAACAGAAATACAAATGTCAGTTAAATGGGAAGGCGTTATGCCAGCGGTAACCACCAAGTTTGATTCAAATGACAATTTGGATCTTGATTTATTTGCCAAAAACATTCATGCACAGATAGATGCAGGTGTAACAGGCATTATTTTAGGGGGAACGCTCGGCGAAGCAAGCACCCTTTTGGATTCAGAAAAAAGCCAATTGGTAAAGCATACTGTATCATTGGTAAATGGGAATATTCCTGTAATTATGAATATTGCAGAACAAACCACCAAAGGAGCCATACTTGCAGCTAATCAAGCTGAAAAAGACGGAGCCAAAGGTTTGATGATGCTACCACCAATGAGATACAAAGCCACTGATCATGAAACTGTTACCTATTTTAAAGAAGTCGCAAACAACACTTCATTACCTATTATGATTTATAATAACCCTATTGATTACAAAATAGAGGTTACGCTTGACATGTTCGAAGAATTGTTAAAAAATGACCGCATTCAAGCTGTAAAAGAATCAACACGTGACATATCAAATGTTACAAGAATGAAAAACTCATTTGGCAATCGATTGGCAATACTTACCGGAGTTGATACTTTGGCTCTTGAAAGTTTACTAATGGGTGCCAACGGATGGGTTGCTGGCTTGGTTTGTGCTTTTCCTGCCGAAACGGTAGCAATTTTTGAATTGCAAAAACAAGGCAGATTGCAAGAAGCCATCGATATTTATAGATGGTTTTTACCTTTATTAGAACTTGATATTGACCCTCAATTGGTTCAAAACATCAAACTGGCTGAGGTAGGAACAGGTTTAGGTTCGGAATTTGTAAGAGCTCCAAGATTGCCACTTATTGGCGAAAAAAGAGAAAAGGTTTTGAAAACTATTGAAACTGGCTTGAAAAACAGACCTACTTTACCTGACTATAAACCTAAGGCTTAATATGTCGAAAAAGACCTTTTTTTGTATTGATGCCCATACTTGTGGAAACCCAGTAAGAGTAGTTGCTGGCGGCGGCCCACAACTCAAAGGGGCCAATATGAGCGAAAAAAGACAGCATTTTCTCAAAGAATTTGACTGGATCAGAACAGGGCTCATGTTTGAACCTCGCGGCCATGACATGATGAGCGGAAGTATTTTGTTTCCTCCCCATGATGAAAAAAACGACTTTTCGATACTTTTTATTGAAACTTCGGGCTGTTTGCCCATGTGTGGACACGGCACCATTGGCACTATAACCATTGCTATTGAAGAAGGATTAATAAGCCCCAAAATTCCGGGTAAAATCAGAATGGAGGCACCTGCAGGTTTGGTTCAAATCGAATACGAACAAAACAATGGAAAAGTGGCATGGGTAAAACTCACCAATGTCAAATCATATTTGGCAGCAGAATCTCTCGAAATCGAATGCCCAGGTTTAGGAAGCTTAACTTTTGATGTGGCTTATGGCGGCAACTATTACGCAATATTTGACCCTCAAAAGAATTTTAGTGGCTTGCAAAATTTTACGGCAAGCCAACTTATACAATATGCTCAGTTTGTCAGGAAAGCCATTAACGATAAATACCCAAACAAATTTATCCATCCCGAAAACGACACCATAAGAGACGTAAGCCATGTTATGTGGACAGGAACACCCTTAGACTCAAGCTCTTCGGGCAGAAATGCTGTTTTTTACGGTGAAAAAGCAATCGACAGGTCTCCTTGTGGTACGGGAACCTCCGCAAGGGTGGCTCAATTACATGGAAAGGGATTACTTCAAAAAGGCGAAACATTTATCCATGAGTCATTTATTGGATCAAAATTTACAGCCGAGATAGTAGAAGAAACAGAAATTCAAGGAATAAAAGCCATTGTTCCGAGCATAAAAGGATGGGCCAAAGTTTATGGTTACAACACCATTATAATTGATGATGAGGACGATCCTTATGCACATGGTTTTCAGGTAATTTAAAAAAAACAAGATTGTGAAAAATATAGTCATACTAGGCGGTGGAATAATTGGTTTATGCTCAGGGTATTATTTGTCTGAAGCAGGCCACAAGGTTACAATTATCGACAAAGGAGATTTGAGTGAAGGCTGTTCCTACGGCAATGCGGGCATGATAGTTCCAAGCCACATCATTCCTTTGGCTCAACCTGGTATGATTTCTAAAGGAATCAAATGGATGTTTGATTCAAAAAGCCCTTTTTATGTGGAACCAAGGCTCAATTGGGAGCTAATTTCTTGGGGATTAAAATTTTATAAATATGCCAACGACAAGCATGTGACTCGCTCAATGCCTGCATTGCGAGATTTGTCATTGTTAAGCAAAAACCTTTATAAAGACTTATCTAGCAAATTAGATACATTCTATTATCAAGAAAAAGGGCTTTTGATGCTCTTCAAAACCGAAAAAGTTGGTGAAGAGGAATATCACGCGGGCAAAGAAGCCCTAAATTTAGGTTTAGAAGTTGATTTTTTGGAACAGAATGACATTCCAAATTTGGAAACTGGGGTGGCCACAAGTGCGATTGGTGCCGTGCACTACAAATCTGACGCCCATTTATATCCTCAAAAATTCATGTCGTTTTTAAAAGAGGAATTCTTGAAAAATGGCGGTCAAATATCGGATAAAACAGAAATTGAAAACGTATATTTCAAGAAAAATAGAATCCAATCCATACAAACAAACAAAGGTCTTTTTGAAGCTGATGATTTTGTTTTGGCAGCAGGCTCTTGGAGTCCGGAATTGGCAAGATTATTTAACACCAAATTATCGATTCTGCCTGGCAAGGGCTATAGCTTTACCTTAAAAAATCAAGGTGTTAAGCCTGAGATACCTTCCATACTTTGTGAAGGAAAAGTGGCCGTAACGCCCATGGCCAACGATTTGAGGTTTGGTGGCACCATGGAAATTACACATACTGGCAACACCAAAATCAACAAAAATAGGGTTCAAGGAATTGTAAATACCATCAATGAATTTTATCCAAACTTAAACATAGGACTACCTAAAGAAAGTGAAACTTGGTATGGGTTTAGGCCTTGTACCCCTTCAGGGATGCCCATTATCGACAAATCAGATACCTACGATAACTTGATTTTAGCTACAGGACATGCCATGATGGGCCTTAGCTTAGCTCCTGCCACAGGAAAATTGGTTCAAGAGCTTGTAGATTCTGAAAAGCTATCAGTTGATACTAATTTGTTTAAAATTTAATTTCATTTAAGCTCAGGAGTTCGTTTTTGGAAAAAAGCCATAACGCCTTTAGCAAAGTCTGCGGTTTTACCAAATTTGGTTTGGCCAAGTTGCCAAGCAGACTATTGCCTTTGTACGTATGAATTGCAGCTTGTAGCCGCAGAAATTATAATAGAGACAAATGATTGGTAAAAAGCTCTATGTTTCACTTCGGTCAAAGACCGAAATACACACGTGCGAAGGTCGGAGCCTTCACACAGCGATGCATCCTTAATTTCAAATCTGGATTTTCTGCCACAGGCCTGCTTTTTTCTTAATATATGGACAATAAATACGATATTTGTAACAAATACAGACATAGCTAAAATATTTGTTTGATATATCACAGTAGCCTCTTTCCCAATGACCATAAAAGAACTTACAGATTATTTAGAAAAGATAGCTCCGCTGAGTTATCAGGAAGATTATGACAATTGCGGGCTAATTGTGGGTGATGCTAATGCCGAAATCACCAATGTTTTGGTAAGTTTGGATGTGACTTTGGAAGTTGTTGAGGAGGCCATTACTAAAAAATGTAATTTGGTTATTGCCCATCATCCATTGATTTTCAAAGGTTTGAAAAAACTGAATGGCAAAAATTACATTGAAAAGTCTGTAATCAAGGCCATTAAAAATGATATTGCCATTTATGCCATTCATACCAACCTTGATAATGTAACGAATGGCGTTAACTTTAAAATAGCGGAGAAGCTGAATCTTCAAAACGTAAGTATCCTGAAACCCAAGTCAGGTACTTTGATGAAACTCACGGTTTTTTGCCCTAAAGAAAATACCCCAAAACTTCAAGATGCTTTTTATGCAGCAGGGGCGGGGGAGATTGGAAATTATTCCAACTGTAGCTTTAAATCTACCGGAATAGGGAGTTTTAAGCCCAATTCGGTGGCAACACCTGTCATTGGCCAAAACAACAAGTACGAGGAAGTTGAGGAAAATAGAATTGAAGTGGTTTTTCCGGCCTATTTGGAGGGTAAAATATTGGATGCTATGCGTAAAAACCACATGTATGAAGAAGTGGCCTATTACTTACATAAAATAGAAAACCAAAATCAAGGAGTTGGTTCGGGTGCCATTGGTAATTTACCTGAGGCTATGACGAAATCTGAGTTTTTGGCACACCTCAAAAACAGCATGAACCTGAATGTTATCCGATTTGCAGATACAAAAGCTGAAAAAATAAAGAAAGTGGCGGTATGTGGTGGAGTTGGAAGTTTTCTTTTGGCGGATGCTAAAAGACTGGGTGCCGATGCTTTTGTGACGGCCGATTATAAGTATCATGAATTCTTTGATGCCGAAAATCAGATAATGATAGCAGATATTGGACATTTTGAGAGCGAAGTATACACAAAAGATTTAATTGTAGAAATAATTTCAAAAAAATTCACTAATTTTGCGTCCTATTTATCGGAAATAGATACGAATCCAATTAAATATTATCATTAAAAGAGGTGTTCTTTTTACATTCTTAAGTATATGGAGATTACAATAGCAGACAAGCTGGTTACACTTTTGGAATTACAGGAAATTGATTCAAGATTAGATCAATTAAGAAAGCTTCGTGGCGATTTGCCAGAAGAAGTGAAAGACCTTGAAGACGAGGTGATTGGAATCGAAACCAGAATTGGTAAATTCCAAGTAGAGATAGATGCACTCAAAGTAGAAATCGAGCGTCATGTTCATAATAAAAAAGATGCTGAGAAACTTATAATCAAATATAAGGATCAGCAAATGAATGTTCGAAACAACCGCGAGTTTGACGCCATTACGAAAGAACTTGAGTTGCAGGAACTGGAGATTCAGTTGTCTGAGAAAAGAATCAGAGAGGCTGAATACAAAATAAGCGTTAAAGACAAAGAGATTGAAGATACCCATTCCGCCAAAGCAAAAAGATCGGAGGTTTTGGAGCAGAAACGTCAAGAGCTTGACAAGTTGGTGTCGGACAGCCAAGACGAGGAAGAAAAGTTGATAAAGCAGTCGGATAAACAATCTAAGAAAGTTGAAGATAGACTTCTTAAGGCTTACATAAGAATACGTGGAGGTGCTAAAAACGGTTTGGCCGTAGTAGCTGTAGACAGAGGTGCTTGTGGAGGTTGTTTCAACGTGGTACCACCACAGCGTCAGGCTGACATTATGGATAAGCAAAAAATCATTATCTGTGAGCACTGTGGAAGAATATTGGCCGATGCCGATATGATCAAAGTACACAGAAAGAAGAAATAAGAATATTATAAAAAGGAGCGATTCGCTCCTTTTTTTATGTCTTTTTTTGAAAAAAACAAACTCAAAAATATATCTCAACATCACACTTCGGCTACGCTCAGTGTACGAGACTGACACTTCGGCTACGCTCAGTGTCCGAGACTTCGGCTACGCTCAGTGTCCGAGACTTCGGCTACGCTCAGTGTCTGAGACTTCGGCTACGCTCAGTGTCTGAGACTTCGGCTACGCTCAGTGTCTGAGACTTCGGCTACGCTCAGTGTACGTGCTTCTACACTTTGGGACCTATCGGTTGCAATTTCATTGAGATTATCACTCAATCTTAAAATCATCCAATCCTATTCCTCATAATAATACCCGAAAATGATTCCCATTTCGTCTTCGGAAGTAAATCCAAATCTGATGGTTTGGTCGGTGTAATTGTTGTACGTTATTCTTGATGTTAGGCTTTCTCCTGCTTTCAGTGCGATAGGTGTTGCATAGTCTATTTTGGTAGGGTGTTCCCAGTTTGTAGATGTGTATATAACTTCACCATTTCTGTTTCCACCCTTTATGAGTATTTCAAACTTTTCCCCTAGCTTGTGCGTGTGTGAGAAGAGCGTCACAATTCTCACGTTTTTATCAAATCTGAAGTCTTTGGTCACCGTTGTTGTTTTTTTAGGTGGTAACATAAACGAGGTATTGCCTAAGTCAAGGACTTTCAACGTCTTTTTTACTTTGTCTTTGGGTACGGTGTATAAGTTTATGTACACCTCGCCATTGTAAGATTTTGCACCTTTGTTGAAATAGTGCGAGTTTACATCAAAAGTCATATTGGCAGGCAGCTCTACGGCTGTTCCTTCTGGAAAATTAAAGGTAAAATTGCTCTCGCTTCCACCAAAATAAAAAACATGATTGCCAATTTGCTGAAGTGTTGTAAGATTAAACGTCTGATTTTTATTGCGTAAATCCCGGATTTCGTTCATTTGTGGTAGATTCTGATTGTTTCTAAAGCCATACAAAATAAAATGGTGGCTTCCGGGATGCATTTTTAACTGGAATTTGTTCACAAATACATTTTCGGAATTGTTCAGTGGTTTTCTTACAAAAATCTCACGCTCAAAATAAGGATAGATTTCAAAAGGCTCCAGTTTCATCTGAAAGCCTTCAGCGGCAGTAGGTGCTATAAGTGGGTCGAATTTCTTCAAAACTGGAGTTTTATCACTTAACAAACTAATATCTACGATATTGCCTTCTTTTGGTGCTCCAGCCTCTATCCATCTCCTGATGTATTCTATCTGACCCGTAAAAAGCATGTCGTTACCCAAAGGCATTATGCTTCCAAAGTTCTTGTTGCTTTTGTGGCTGGTTTCAAAAAGTAGTTTTTGATAAAGTAGGCTATTTAGTGCATCAAAAGGTACTATTCTCTTTAGGTTCTCTTCCTTAGCAGTTTGGTTTTTGGCTGTTGCATTTACTAGATTCTGATAAGCTTTTCCGGCTGTCAATATAAGTCCATGCTGCGGGAAGGTACCATCAGATTCGCTCAAGTGACAACCAGAAACTGCACAGGAGGTGTTGAGGATTTGGGTTTGAATGTTCTCAAAAGTGCTCGCATTTTCTAAATCTACAGTATTTTTATTACAGCCAATGGTAAAAATAAATACTAAAGAAAAAAGGAAGGCTATCAAAAAAGTATTTTTCATATATTTATGATTTAACTCTATTCTTAAAGACCCTAGGAAATTGCTATTTCTATGTGTGTCTAAAATCTTAGTCATGAACGTTTTATTGTAAAATATTAATTGTCAAAAATAAGTATCAAAATTTCAAATCACACCAATAGTTCAACACTTTGTTTGCAAATAAAGGCATTTTTGCACAAATCGCTTTCTTACAGAGAGAATAATTGTATTTATGAGACATTAGCCTGATTTCTCTGTTATCATTACTACCGCATATAATCGACATGAGACTTAGTCTAAAAAAATGTAAGACCTTGGTTATCTCCTAAGGCCCATTGGTTTCGACAAACTGATAAATCCATATAGAAAATTAGACCTCATAAATACTATAGAAATATAAAGACTTTTTCGGGGGCATATTGTTGATTATAAAAACTCTACAAGGTTTATGGTTCTAAAAAAAGAAGTGTTTGTTGTAACGCAAAAGTTGTTTTTTAGATACTAATCGAATACTTTTTATGAAAGCGGCCGTAATTATTGTATGGTCTTTTTTGAGATTGTTGAGCAGTTGTTTTTGACCCAAATGCTAAAAAAATAAAGAGTAGGAATTGCCCCAAAGTATTTTTTGCAGCGATAATAATTCATTTGTGGTTATTGCAAACAAAGTGAGTATGAAACAAAACAAAAAGAGGAAGCTTAGGCTCCCTCTTTTTGTTTTTTAAAATTTCCGAAAATTAGTTCAGAGATTTTATTAATTTCTCGTTCAAAGCTATATAATCAGGGTTATTTCCTTTCGTAGCTAGCTCCAAAGATTTTTTGGCGGTTGCTATAGCACCTGCCTTGTCGCCAGCTTTTGCTTGGATTTTTGCTTTTAGGTGGGCAACCCAATAGGCGTCTGGCTGAGCATCAACTGCTCTGTTGGCCCATGCTAATGCTTTTGTTAGATCTTTGCCGTTGTCGAAATAGTAAGAAGCAGCTGCAAAATAAGGCTTGCTATCTACATTCATGGCTTTGTCGATCTCTGCCATTATTTTAGTGTCTATGTCTGCTACAATTGGAAACTCTACCTCAGTGTTTTCCCAAATGATGCTCATATTTACGCTGTTGGCAGTTTGAGCTCCAAACAAAATCATGAAATTCTCTACATTCATTGGCAAAGAAGTCGATTTTACAGAAAAACGTGTTACTTCGTTTTCAGCTTTGTAGTTGAATACACTTGTTTCTGGTTTTGCTAAGATGATTTCCCACTGAGATTTTCCAGGAATAGACAATAACGAGTATTTTCCTGCTTTCACTGCTTTTCCACCTACTGTTACATCTTCACCGAAGGTAATCAGGGTTTGAGCGTTCGCTCCAGTTCTCCACATTTTACCGAAAGGCACCAAGTCGCCAAATATTTTTCTTCCTTTAGTAGCTGGTCTAGAGTAAGTAACCTCTACACTTGAAAGTGCAAAATCTTGTTTGATTGTTTGTCCTGGACTTGGAGCTGGAGTTTTTACTCCTTGTGCAAAAGCACCTAATGACATTACCGAAAGAGCAAGTACAATAAGTTTTCTCATAAAATATAAAAGGTTTGTTTATTTAATTTCAATGCAATTTACTTCAATTTAGTTATCTGTGGTATCAAAAACACCATTATTTTAAAGGCTCATGGATAATCCTCCGTCAACAGGCAAGTTAACACCGTTGATAGAAGTAGCGATGGGTGAACACAAAAATGCCACAGCCGCCCCAACTTCTTCTGCTGTTGCAAATTTGCCGGTAGGAATATTTGTTAAAATTTGATTTTCTATTTCGGATCTTGCAACATTCGAGGCCGCGGATTTTTGTGTAAGTACTTCATCTAAACGTCCTGTTAGGGTATATCCAGGTAATACATTGTTCACGGTTATTCCAAAATGAGCGATTTCTTTAGAAAGTGTCTTTGCCCAAGAAGCCACCGCCCAACGGATGGTATTTGAAACCCCTAGGCCCACCAAAGGTTGTTTAACAGAAACGGATATCACATTTACAATTCTTCCAAAGGCCGCTTCTTTCATTGCAGGTACAAAAGCCTGAGTAAGAATTTGATTGGCTATCAAATGTTGTTGAAAGACCGACTCGAATTTTTCTGGGCTTTCATTAATAATATCTCCACCTGCAGGACCACCAGTATTGTTTACTAATATTTGATAATTTTTCTTTGAGGCCAATTGCTGGGCAACCGTTTTCAAGTTTTCTATATCTGTATAGTCCAACACTACGTAGTCGTGGATTTGGATTGCAGAGATGATAGGCAGCTCTTCAAGCTTTTGTTTAAGTAATTCTTCATTTCTGCCTACTAAAGTTACATTAGCTTCACTATTGGCTAGTTCAACAGCCGCAGCAAAACCTATTCCTTTTGAGCTGCCACCAACGAAGGCATTTTTGTTTTTTAGATTTAAATCCATGTGTTACTATTTTAAATATTCGTCCTTGTAGTTTCCTACATGTTTTTCACTTTTCAATATTCTTTTCCGTTGTATGAAGTAGTTTGTAACTCCAAATATCAAAATAAAAATGGCAATAACATAAAGCGTAATTTCTATAAACAGGGAGTTTTTTATCTTTAATATACTATGAAGACTTAGGGCCGCTATACTAAAATACAAAGCCGTTCTCAAAAATGCCAGCAGCGTTGATTGATTGGCCAAAACCGTTCTTTGCAATGCCAGCTTTTCTCGCAGTATGAGGTCTTTGTTTATGGCTTTATCCATGGTTATTTGTCAATTGCTTGCAATTTAAGCAAAAAAAAATCTCGCACCTAAGTGCGAGATTTTCTAATGGAACATAGCAATAGTTTTAGTTAAAGCTATATCTAACTGTTAACTGAGCTCCCCATAAAGATCCTGTAGAGATACTTGGTACATAACTGTCCTCTAATAAGACTGGTACGCCACCTTTTTGTTGCGTAGCCATTCTAAACTGAGGAGTGCCAGTGGTATTATTTACGCCAGCCGATGATAATGGAAGTCTCGTACTTGTAATTTTCAAAACACCCCACTTATCATTCAATAAATTGGCTACATTCAAGATGTCGAATCTCACTTGTAAAGCGTTTATTGAATTTCCTGTCTTAACTTTAATTTCTTGTAAAATTCCAAAATCAGCAGAATTGTACCAAGGTAAAGTAAATGCGTTCCTTTTGGCATAAGTTCCTCTCAAAGCATCCAATTGATCGTTTGAAGAAATGAATTTTTCAAACGCTGCTGCTTGTTCAACAGGACTAAATGTTTTTCCACTTACTGTTAAAGGTAAAAATGTCATATCAGAGCCTTTGTTTGGAATAAACATTAAATCATTGTTAAAAACACCATCCAAGTTCATATCACCAGCATAACCCAATGAATGCCTACCTAAGTTTCTTCCTTCATAGAATAAACTAAAAGTAGTGGAACCCCCGATTTTACCTCCATAGTTTAATTTATAATTCAAAGCAGCTATGGCTCTATGTCTTTGATCAAAGTTAGAATATGAAAGTTCTGGTTTATTTGGGCTACTGTAAATTTGATTTCCAGTCCAAGAACCGAATGCAATCGACCCCGCACTTGTTAAATCTTTAGTCTCTCCAAAGGTATATGCTGCCATTGCAAACAAACCGTTGCTGAATGGTTTTTCCAATTTAATGGTTGCTTGGTAGCCATAACCTTGGTTGGTTGACTTCAAAACAATATTATTCGTAATATTACTATTCAATCTATTGGCTGTACCACCGGCAAATCTTGGTCTAGCATCTGGTCCTGCAAAAGTTGCCACAGGCTCTTTTAAGTTTGCGTTCAAATACTGTACGGCATTTATGTTTTTGCTGTAAATAAATTCTCCAGTAGCTATAATACCTCCTGGGAGTTTATAGTCAATAGCCAAGTTAGTTTTCCATACTTGTGGAAATTTATAGTTTTCGTCAGCTACTGCTATGTCAAAGGTAGAAGCTGCATAAGGGTCAGCCGTTGCAGGTTTGTATTTACCTGGATCCAAAGTAAACTGAACACCTGTAGCATTATTGGTAAATCCTGATAATATACCGTTATTTCCGATTTGGTTAGACAACCAAACGAATGGAGGACGACCAGTAAATATACCAGATCCACCTCTAACCTGTATTGATTTGTCACTTTTAACATCCCAGTTGAAACCAAATCTTGGAGACCATAATGGATTTCCACTCGGCAATACACCAGTATTGTATTTAACCGAAGCACCAGTTTCATCTTTGAATGTTAAACCAGAAACTACCGTGTTTTCTAATGATGTTTGCTCAATAAATGGAACATCAACTCTTAATCCCAAAGTGAATTTTAAATTTGGTCTTGCTTGATATTCATCTTGGATGTATAATCCAGGGGTTGTTGCTTTCATTGTTTGCAACGGAGGAGCAGATCCACCAGCAAAATCAAATCTATACTGGAATGCGTTTAGTTTCACATCAGAGATTGGATTGGCAGGATTAGCTAAGTAGGCGTCTGTAGCTTTATAAAAATCCGCTAAAGTATTGAATACATAAACCCCATTTGATGCAGCATAGAACGAGTTGTTCGATGTAAATCTTTCTAAAGCAACTCCACCAGTTATTGTATGTTTACCTGCGTAATATGTCAAGTTATCGAATATCTGGAATGTATTGTAATTAAGTAAATTATTAGGAGTAAACGGGTCAAAACCCGATGAGATATAGGTTCTGTTGCTACCATCTAATATATCAATAGTTGGAAATACTTTGTCAGATAAATATGCCCTATCTTCATTGTTTATTGTATATCCAACAATTAAGTTGTTCGATAACTTATTAGATATTGTTGTGTTTAATTCGGCCAATGTAGAGAAATAATCCTCATTTAAGATATATCCCGAATTAAAATATGACATCGCATTTGCACTAAAGCTTCTATTACCCGCACCTGCAGATGCAGAGTTAGATATTGGATTATCAGCACCACCATCTAATTTCGAAACACGAATATTAAATTTATTTTTCTGATTTATGTTCCAATCTATTCTACCTAAAAACTTGTTTCCGGTAGTTTTGAAGTTATAGTTCTCATATGGTCCAGTCTCAAATCCCAATTTTGCCATTTGAGCAGAAACCCCGTCCAAATCGGAGGCCAAAACTCTGGACACATTAGAACCCGTTTGACCACGGTTAGCTAACCATGTATTTCCTGGAGAAGTTAAACTTTCTAATTCTGCGTTGACAAAGAAGAAAACTTTATCTTTAATAATTGGACCACCCAATCTGAAACCATAGACGTTCTTTTTAAAGTCAGCAATATTAACTGTTTCACCATTTGCTGTGGTTCCAATAAAAGATTTTCCATTGTCACGAAACATTGTAAAAACGGAGCCTTGAACTTGGTTGTTACCTGAGCGAGTAACAGCATTGATACCTGCTCCAGTAAAACCAGTTTGACGAACATCAAATGGTGCAATGTTTACTTGAACTTCTTCAATGGCATCTAATGAAATAGGTGAAATACCCGTTCTAGCACCTGGTTGGTCACCCAAACCAAATCCATTATTAAATACAGCACCATCGATAGTAATGTTATTCAATCTTGTATCTTGGCCACCAAATGATTTTCCTGAAGCTTGAGGTGTCAATCTTGTAAAGTCATTAATAGTTCTACCAATAGTAGGCATTGAGTTGATTTGCTCTTTACCAATTGTTGTGGCTGCACCAGTTCTGCCAGAGCTAAAAATATCTGATTTCTCAGATCTTACAACAAGCTCGTCAAGAGTTGTGTTGTTGTCTGCTAGTATGAAACTGACGTTTGCGGCAGTACCAAGGTTAGCAATTACTCCGTCTTTGCTTTGGTCTTTAAAGCCAATAAAGGTTACTGAAACTTTGTAAGGTCCACCCACTCTGACAGCAGGTATAACATAACGGCCATTTACATCTGACATGGCAGCATATTTTGTACCAGAAGGCACGTGCAACGCAACAATAGTAGCACCCGGTAGTCCTTCTTTTTTGCTGTCTGTAACAACCCCGGAAATAGCAGATGAGGTCACCTGTGCAATTCCTGAAAAAGAAAGAACCATTCCAAAGAAAGCCATTAAAGCAATTCTCATAAAAGTAGTTTTTTGATTCATAAAATAAAATTTAAGATTAATTTGTTAATAAGTTCTTGATTCAAAAGTACAAATAATA
>CAMCYZ010000067.1 GCA_945885545.1 Spirosoma fluviale | reverse complement strand
TATTTGATAAAAAGACTCGCACCGAACAGCAAATGTTTGTAAACGGTATCTACAATTTGGGTTTTTTGGCGGTGAGCCGTTCAGAGGAAACGGACAAGTTTATGCACTGGTGGATGACCAAACTCAAGACCGAGTGCTACATGGATATTCAAAATGGAATGTTTGTGGATCAGCTGTACTGCAACATGGTGCCTTTGTACTTTGAAGGCGTTAAAATAGATAAATATCCGGGCTATAATATTTCGTATTGGAATCTTCACGAACGTAATTTTACATTTGAAAACGGCAAATATTTCGTGAATGGTGAGCCTTTGGTTTTTTATCATTTCAGTGGTATCAACATCAAAGACCCACAAAATATTTCGCGTTGGCAGGATAGATTTGACCTCAATAATAGGCCAGATTTGGCAGAAATATTTAAGAGCTATAGAGCTCAATTGGCTAAAAATGAAAACGATTATTTCAAATCAATTCGTTGTTTTTATTTGAAACCTGTGCCAGAACTACCCAAAAAGAGTATTCTAAAACGTATTCTTACTTCGATTACATTCAGGATTTATCATTTCTGCGAAAAATCACCTATTTAACCTTATGGATATTCTATTAGTAACAGTAGTTTTTCCTTATCCCGTCAATGATGGAGGTAGAAGCGGTACTTTTAAACTGATTGAATATTTAAGAAAGGAACATAATATTACACTTATCTGTCCGTCTTGCACCAACTCAAATCATCAAAAACTGCAAGAGCTCTGGCCCAATGTTAAAATTCAGACTTTTAATAGTCCAAAGGATATTGCCGAAGGATTTAATATAAAGGGCTTTATAAAAAAAACCATCGTCGGCAGGAAAAAGCCTACGAAAAGTGAGATTTTTAAAGGTAATATGGTGTTGAATACCACGGATTTGGTTCGGTATTATTTCTCTAATCTCATAGAAATGGTTCAGAAAGAGTTGAATGATTTCTCTTATGATATAGTACAGGTAGATTTTATTGAACTTGCTCCTTTGGTACATTTTTTGCCCAAAAACATCAAAAAGGTATTTGTTCACCACGAGCTCAGATACAAAAGAATGTCTCTTGAATATGCCACTCTGGGATATAAAGATGCCGCCGAAGAATGGAAAATAGCCAATACCAAACTGCTAGAAATTGGACTGATGAACGCTTTTGACAAAGTAGTTTGTCTTACAGAAATAGATAAAAAAACATTAGAATTAGAGGGTGTAAATTCCGACAGAATAGAGGTTTCGCCATTACCCGTTGATGTTGCGGAACATCCTATTAATCAGCCTTTTGAATTCAGTAAAAACTTGGTTTTTTTGGGTCCTGCAGTCCATTTTCCTAACCTCGATGGCGTAGATTGGTTTCTTGCCAATTGTTGGGAAAAACTGCTAAAGAAAGACCCTGAATTGAAACTGAGTATATTGGGTAAGTGGTCAAACGAAGCCAAAAAAATGTTTCTATACTCAAGAAATGTGACTTTTGAGGGTTTTGTAGAAGACCTCTCGGCAGTTATGAAAGGTTCCATCATGATTGTGCCGTTGAGAATCGGAAGCGGCATGCGTATGAAAATCCTAGAGGGGGCGGCTTGGCATGTGCCTATGGTGAGTACTTCTGTTGGTGCAGAAGGATTACCGATGCGTCACATGGAAAACTGCATTTTAGCTGACACTGCTCAAGATTTTGTTGACGGAATTCTGACCCTGTCAGCGGATGTTTCCCTTCAAAATCAGTTTGTAAAGAATGCAAAAAGCATCATAAAACTGGGCTATTCGGTAGAAGAATGCGGCCAAGTTAGAAACGAAATTTATAAAAGTCTTATTTCTTAAAAACGTCCTTTACTGCTTCCAAAAACTTCGTGCCGTGTCGTTGGCATGGTTCCAAATGATTTCCTTCTGCCCATTCATTCCAGGCATTTATAAAAACAATTTGCTCTTCCTGCGGAAAGTCCTTTACATCGTTTCTGGCATCTATTAAGGACTCCTTGAAGTCTCCAACATTCTGATTCCTTAGCACTACTGCATTTTTTTTCTTTCTTGCGGTATTGTCAAATCCCACCAACACACATGGAAAACCCTTGTATTTTATCTTGAATTTTTTGGCTCTTTGTTTGTATTGTTTGTAGTCATACACTTTCAGACTAGCACTGAATATGCCTTGCAAAAGATTCCTAATCAGTTTTTTAGGCGTTGGGCCAGTAGTCCAGAATTCTGAAAGCAAACTTTGTCTTGCTTCAAAATGCAGGGCCATGTCAAATCCAAGTTCATAAGGATTGATATCGCCGTTGTGGGAGTTGGAAGCCACAAAATAGGGCTTTTCTACGCCATTGGCCTTGCAAACTTCCTCAAAAATGGTAAAAGTTTGTTTCGGATCTGGCAAATCAAAAGGCTTATAGATCAAAAATAGAGGTCGATTATTTATTTTAATATATCGTTCGTCTTTAAAAGAATTCACCAACCACTCGGCATGGGCTCGGTCATCTTCAAAGCTATATTTCTGGTCCATCAATACTTTGGATTCATCTCCTTCCCATCGTCTCGACCAGGTTTCGTTTGCCCAAAAATAACAGAAAGGGAAATCTGGTTTTTTGCTTTCAAGCATGGCGTCAATCGGTTCGGTCATCAGCCTTTTGCCATCAAACCAATAGTGGTAAAAACAAAAACCGTCAATTCCAAATGCCTTTGCCAATTCAGCTTGAGCTATTCTGGATTCCTCTAGTCGCAAATCGTAAAAGCCCAAATCAGCCGGTAAATGAGGTTGTTCGTGATCTGGGAATAGTTTCTCGGCGGAGGTTACGTTTGTCCATTCCGTGAATCCTTTTCCCCACCATTCGTCATTTTCAGGAAATGGATGAAACTGAGGCAAGTGAATAGCTAATACTTTGGGCATTTTTAGTTTTACGATTGTCAGTCAATAAGGAAGTCTTAATATAGCAAAGCTGTTAAGTCTTCTTTATTTTTTGGAAATTAGGTCTGGCCTAAAAGACAAGACTTTTTATTAGTTCGCAAAGATACGTTATTTGGCTATATTTCTAAAAGACTTATTGAATTGGAGAAATAGTCATTTTTTTTGAATGTTTTGTGGTGAATAGGAATGAGTTTGATGTTCACCTCATAGTGGTAGGCTAAAGATATAAAATTGAGATGAAAAACAATTAGAAATGGATATCGATGTAACTAGGTTACATAAAAAATTTTAAAGAAATCGTGCGGAATTAAGATCGCAAAGCGGTCATGTTTTATTAGATGGTATTACATAATCACATATTACCGAAACAATTTTGACGGCTTCACAATCATGGAATTCTTAAAAAATCAAGGTACCTATGTCAGCAAACTCTAAAAAATCCTAAATTGCACAAAAAAAGAAAATCGAAGACGCAGTATACATTTACGACGCTCTCAGAGTGCCGATTGGTAAAGCCAATGGCATTTATAAAAATATCCTACCCGAAAATTTAGCTGCATTTTTGATTCAGCAATTTTTGGTGAGAAATAATCTAAGTAACATTGAAATCGAAGAAGTCATTCTGTCCAATGCTTTCGGTACGGGAGGAAATATGGCAAGATATGCCTCGCTTTCGGCAGGTTTGGACGAAAGTATCTCGGCTTTTACAATAGATTCTCAATGTTCTGGCGGTTTAAAATCGGTGGAATTGGGTGCTTCATTGATAAAATCTGCTGCTCGAAAATTACTCATTGCTGGTGGAATGGAAAGTAAATCTTTAGCTCCCAAAAAAGCCTATCAGTCTAACGACGAACGTTTTGATTCAAACAAAGATTTTTATACCACTGCGAAGTTTAGTCCTGATCAAGTCGGAGATTTTCCTCTTTTGGAGGCTGCTAAGAATGTTGCATTGAAGTATCAGATTACAAAAGAGGCGATGTTGCTTTGGGCAAATGATTCTCATAGAAAAGCCTCATTTGCAGTAGAAAAAAGAATTCTTGATTTTTTTGTGGAAAAAATAGATAAAAACCATTCTGACCAATCGATTCGACCTGGCATTGACTTGGTCCGTTTATCTACCAAAGATTTGATAGATAGAACGGTATCTGCACACTATAACGATGCTGCTGCATGTATTCTAATGGGCAATGCCAATCCAAAGCTTAAACCTATGGCCAAAGTTATTGCTTCGGCATCGGTTGGCCTACATCCTGATTTTGCCCCAGAAGGGGTGATTTTTGCCACTGAAAAGCTTTTTGAATCTTCAAAAATCAAGATAGAAGAAGTAGATATTTTCGAAATAAATGAATCATTTGCTCTGATACCTCTTATTTTTGCAAAAGTTTTTGAGGCAGAAAAGTCCAAAATAAATGTTCTGGGGGGAAATCTGTCTTATGGACACCCGTTTGGAGCATCTGGAGCTATAAACTTGATTCATTTGATAGCAAGTTTAAAGTATAAGAAGCAAAAGTACGGCTTGGCTGTGATTCCCGCCGCAGGCGGACAAGCCACAGCGGTTTTGATAGAAAATATCTAAAATGTTTTTCGAAAAAATACAAAATATTAATCCCGAAAAAGTAGCCATTATTGCTGATGGTAAGACTTTTACCTATGGAGATATTTTGGCCATTTCTAAAAAAAGAGCTGCTTTTTTTGAAAACCAAAGAGAGCATTTTCTTCTTTGTCATTCCTCCGAAATAGAAAATATCTTTAACTTTTTTGCAATAATTTCGGTTGGTGGTAGAGCTATTTTTGGTGGCAAAAACCTCTCTGATCAACAAAAAACCAGTATTTCTATCCTTCACAAAGCCACAATAGTAGATTTTGTTCCCAATTCTGATGCAAACGTTCCCGAATTTCATGAGCCAACTAAAAAAGAATATTTTCTTGGTGTCTTAACCTCGGGTTCCACTGGTCAATCCAAACTGATTTGGAAAGATTACCAGTCTTGGTTCTCGGCATTTCCTCATCAGTCGTCGGTGTTTGGTATTAGCGAAAATGATCGAGTTTTTGTATTGGATGCCTTGGCATATTCTGCCAATTTCAATACTTTTCTACATACTTTATGGCAAGGGGCAACTGTTGTGTTAGGAAAGCTTACAGAGGCGTCAAGTTGGACTAATTTATTTCAAAGTCAGTCCGTTACGTCAACTTTTTTGGTTCCTTCGCACATTAGACTTTTATTAAACAATGAATCTTTTAAAAATTTAAGGCTAAAATCTTTGGTGTCGGCCGGCGAAAAGTTAGATTCGAAACTTGCTCAGGCTATTCTAGAAAGTTGTCCAAATATCGTGCTGACTGAATACTATGGTGCGGCTGAATTGGGACACGTTTCTTATGCCCAAAATCAGGACATTGTAGCGTATTCAACTACTGTAGGTAAAGCTTTTCCTGGAGTTGAAATTGAAATCAAAGAAAACAAGATATTTGTAGAGAGTCCATATATTTCGCCAGAATATAGAAACATCAGGACTGTGTTTGACTTTGGTTTTTTGGATTCAGAAGGTCGACTCTGTGTTTTGGGCAGAGAAGGTCGAATGTTTAATAGGAGAGGACTCAATATTTTTGCCGAAGAAATAGAAAATGCAGCACTTTTGCACCCTTTTGTAAAAGAGGCTGTTTTAATTTCTAACATACATAAACCACATTTACTTGAACTCATCGTTGTTGTAAAACAGGAGATTTCAAAGTCGGAATTACAAGATTTTTTGCTCCAAAAAATCACTAAAGACAAGCTACCTAATAAAATTGCTTTTGCTCTTTCTATTCCTCGCAACGATGCTGGGAAAGTAGATTTCAGAGTGATAGCCAAGAAACCTGTGGACGAAGAAAATTTGGTGAGATAGTTTAAAACTTTCTCAAAATATTTTTTTACCAAATTTTAATTGAATGAAATTTCATTTGACCATTGTTCTTTTTTCTATTCTTAAATTTTCATTTTCGCAGGATTCCACTGCCTTTGAATTGTCTGAGCTGAGTGTTACGGCTAATATTATCAACACTGAAATCAAAAACACCGGTCGAAACATTACGGTAATCGATCCTAAGATGATTGAAGCCTCTCCGGTAAAAACCTTGGAAGGTGTTTTGCAATATGCTCTTAATGTCGATGTTAGGTCTCGTTCTGCTTTCGGGGTGCAGGCCGATATTAGTATCAGAGGTGGACATTATGACCAAACCTTGATATTGGTGGATGGCATAAAAGTCAATGATCCCCAAACCGGTCACCACAGTTTAAATATTCCCGTTCCGTTTTCTATGATTGACAGAATCGAGATATTACAAGGCGGCACTTCTCGTGTATTTGGCCCGAGTGCCTTTTCTGGTGTTATCAATATTATTACAAAGAAAATAAATAAAAACTCGCTTGCGGCTAATGTAGGTTTGGGCTCATGTGGTTCGAAAAATGCAGGTCTAAGCACGGGCTTAGTTTTCGGACAAAATACGGCCTCGATTTCATTAGAACACATGGATAGTGATGGTTATATCTCCAACACCGCATTCAAGAAACAAACTATTTCGGCATCCTTAAGCCGAATTTATGGCAATGGTTCTTTGGATGTCAATTTTGGAGCTATGGCTAATCAGTTTGGAGCCGCAAATTTTTATCACCCAAAGTTTTATAAACAGTACGAAGAGGTCGACAGTAGATTGGTTAATGTGGCTTGGATGCATAAGTTTAGTAGAAAACTCAGTGGTATTTTGATGGTGAACCAAAGAACACACCATGACCTCTACGACTTTGACGATTATTTGGGTTCTAGAAAATTCAGTTCTGTGAATTTTCACAAAACTTCTGTTTTAGATGCCGAATGGAAGTTTAAGTTGGATAATAAATTAGGTCAAACCGCTTTTGGTGCAGAATATCGACAAGAAAAAGTACTTTCTAATCGTTTGGGAGATAATCTTTCGGATCCTCAAGTGGTTGATGCTGAATTGTATCCCAATGTTTTTTATAATAAATCTAAGATCAGAGATAATTTGAGTTTTTTTGGAGAACACCAAAAGCGTTGGAAAAAATATAGTCTTTCGGCGGGAACATTGGTCAACTATAACTCTCAATTTGGTTTAGCTTTTTATCCAGGAATAGATCTGAGCTATTTTTCTAGTAAAAACTCCACGTTTTATGCCTCAGTCAATCGGTCGCTCAGATATCCAACTTTTACAGAGTTGTACCTAAACACCTCCACCGTAAAAGCAGACCCAAATTTAGAACCTGAAAAAGCGATGAGTTTTGAGTTGGGTCATAAATATCATTCGAGGATTTATGCGAGTGTGGTTTCGGTTTTTTACAGAAAAACCACAGATGCCATAGATAAAGTAAAAAGACCCGACTTGGCTGTGCCAACCATGGAAAATATTGATGATATAAACATGTTGGGTATCGAAGTGAGCCAGAATATTTTATTAGAAGACTATGTAAAACTTCTAAAAAAAATAACGTTCAATTATGCCTTTCTTAAGGCCGACAGGAATGAACAAGGGTTTCAGTCTTTTTATACCCTTAACTATTTGAAGCACAAGTTTTCAGCAGGTGTGTTTTTGCAACCAATAAAAAACGCTAGTGTGGCCATTTGGTACACCCATAAAAACCGTGCGGGCAATTATCAGTGGGATACCGCTTCACCTTTGCTTGCTTATCCAAAGGTTAATTTGGTGGACATAAGGTTTTCTCAGCAATTAGGCAAAATTGCTCTTTTTGTGGATGTCAACAATGTTTTCGATAAGACCTATTTTGAGCATGGTTTTGTACAATTGCCAGGAAGATGGATAACGGTAGGAATAAAAGCTGATTTTTAATATAATTTTAAGATTTTGATGGTAATTTTGTACCGTGAACAATACTTACAAGGATGATTCAGGTCACTAGAAGAGAGACTTTTAATGCAGCACATAGACTTTATAATCCAAACTGGAGTAAAGAAAAGAACTTTGAGATATTTGGGCCATGCTCTCGTATCCACGGTCACAACTGGGAACTTTTTGTGTCTGTAGAGGGAGAAGTGGAGGAAGATACTGGCTTTGTGATTGATTTAAAGATACTCAGGGACGTAATGCGTGAGCATATTGTTGAAAAAGTAGATCATACTTATCTTAACGAGGACGTAGATTTTCTAGCTGGGCAACTGCCGAGTACAGAAAACTTTGCGATAGCCATTTGGAAGGTTTTGCAGCCTATTTTAAAAAACAATCATGGGGTTGACTTGTGCAAAATCAAACTAACCGAAACAGACAATCATTTCGTGGAATATTATGGTAAATAATTATTTCTTATGAAATATTTTATTGTTGCTGGCGAAAAATCAGGTGACATGCATGCCGCCAATCTGTGTTTGGAATTGGCAAAATTACAGCCAGACGCCGAAATGATGGGTTGGGGTGGTGAAAAAATGGAAGCTGCTGGGGTGAAAATTCTCAAAAACTACAGTGAACTTGCTTTCATGGGTTTTTGGGAAGTTATCAAAAACCTCCCTATAATTTTAGGGTTTTTGAAGTTGGCAAAAAAGCAAATTCAAGACTTTCAACCCGATGTAGTTATTTTGGTGGATTATGCTGGTTTTAACCTGAAGTTAGCCAAATGGGCTAAGAATAAAGGTTATAAAGTGGTTTATTATATCGCTCCCAAAGCTTGGGCTTGGCGTGCTTCTAGGGCTGAAACTATTAAAAAATATGTCGATTTATTGCTTGTTATTTTTCCATTCGAAAAAGTATTTTTTGAAAAATATGGTATAAATACCCGATTTGTAGGAAATCCGCTTTTTGATGAAATTGCAAAGTTCGAAACTAATCCAAATTTTAGGAAAGAAAATGGATTGACAGATAAGCCTATCGTTGCTTTACTTCCCGGAAGCAGAAAGCAAGAAATCGAAAACATGTTGCAATTAATGGCTAATTTGACAAAGGAATATATTGACATACAATGGGTTGTGGCGGGTGTTTCGAGTTTTGATATTGGTCTTTACACCAAGGCGGATGGTGATTTTAGTGTAGTTTTTGACAGGACGTATGATTTGCTTTCGGTTGCCACGGCGGCCGTTGTTACCTCAGGAACAGCCACTTTGGAAACGGCACTTTTTAAAGTACCTCAGGTGGTAGTTTATAAAACGAGTAATTTTAGTTATCAAATAGCCAAGAGGCTGGTACAAATTAAATACATATCGCTAGTCAATTTAGTGGCACAGAAAGAAGTAGTTAAAGAACTCATCCAAGACGAATATTCTCTAGAAAACACTAAAAAAGAACTAGAAAAACTACTTTTTGATAATAAATTTAGGGATAATCAGTTAATGCAATATACTGGCATAATCGAAACTTTGGGAACAATCAGGGCTTCGGCAAATGCCGCTTTAGAAATACTTAAATTGTGAAATAAGAATGAAGAAATTATTGGTTTTGTTTTTTGGTTTGATTTTGATGGTTGCTTGTAAGAAAGATGAGGTGGTTGTAGAAAAAAACACTTTGGCATACTTGACTGGCTCTACTTCAAAAAAATGGAAAGTGACTGAAGGATTGGTAAAATTGGGAGAGTCTTCTATTAATTTAGTGGCCAACCAGCCCCCATGCGTAACAGACAATATTTTGGTTCTGAATAACAACAAAACCTACGAGTTAAACGAAGGAGCCTCAAAATGTGATCCTTCCAAAGACCCCGATTTGATCATAAAAGCCAATTGGACTTTGGTTGAAGAACCTAAAGCCATCACTATTGATAAGTTTATTTTCTTGGGTTATGTGCTTGAAAATTCAAAATTCTTGATTTCAAGTATTAATGATAATCAATTTATTGGTCAAACCGAAGTTATGCTTAATGGCAAAACTTATCAGGCTAACATTACTTTTTCGGTAGTAAATTAAAGTCATTAATTAATATTTGTTCTAAATAACCGAACCCAATTGCTTAATTTTGCGTTAGAAAATCAAACTGAACGATCTTTTTAGATGAGCAAAGACATGGATTTGTTGGAGGAACTTACGACCTCCGATTATAAATATGGTTTTTATACGGATATTGAAGCTGACGAAGCCCCTCCTGGATTAAGTGAGGAAATTGTTAGATTTATATCTGCGAAAAAGAAAGAGCCAGAATGGATGCTTGAATGGAGATTACAAGCCTACAGAGAGTGGATCAAGATGACAGAGCCTTCTTGGCCCAATGTATATTACACCAAGCCTGATTTTCAGGCCATTAAATATTATTCGGCACCAAAGCAAAAGGTTACGATAGACAGCTTAGACGACATTGATCCTGAGCTTCGCAGGACTTTTGAACGTTTGGGAATATCTTTGAAAGAACAAGAGCGTTTGAGTGGAGTTGCAGTTGATGCTGTTATCGACTCGGTTTCTGTAGCCACGACATTTCGTTCAAAACTTTTAGAAATGGGCATAATTTTTTGCTCAATTTCAGAAGCAGTTCATAATTATCCCGACCTTATTAAAAAGTATATTGGTTCGGTTGTTCCAGTAAAAGATAACTTTTATGCTGCTTTAAATTCAGCTGTTTTCTCGGATGGATCTTTCTGTTACATTCCAAAAGGCGTTCGCTGCCCTATGGAGCTTTCTACCTATTTTAGGATTAACGCGGCAGGAACAGGTCAGTTCGAGAGAACACTTATTATAGCTGATGAAGGTTCTTATGTGAGTTATTTGGAAGGCTGCACAGCCCCGAGTAGAGATGAGAATCAACTGCATGCAGCGGTTGTTGAAATTTTTACACATGAAAACGCCGAAGTAAAATACTCAACCGTACAGAACTGGTATCCTGGCGATAAAGAAGGAAAAGGTGGGGTATATAATTTTGTAACGAAAAGAGGTATTTGTTTTGGCGACAATTCAAAAATTTCTTGGACACAGGTAGAAACAGGTTCAGCGGTCACTTGGAAGTATCCTTCGGTAATATTAAAGGGGGATAATTCCATCGGGGAGTTTTATTCAGTGGCTGTTACGAATAATTTCCAACAAGCTGATACCGGCACAAAAATGATTCACTTAGGAAAAAATACTAAAAGTCGAATTGTTTCGAAGGGTATTTCAGCTGGTAGAAGTCAGAATTCATATAGAGGTTTGGTGGAGATATCCAAAAGAGCTACAAATGCTCGTAATTACTCTCAGTGTGATTCGATGCTTTTGGGTGACAGATGTGGAGCTCATACGTTCCCATATATTGAGTGCAACAATTCAACAGCCACTGTAGAACACGAAGCCACGACTTCGAAGATTGGAGAGGATCAGCTGTTTTATTGTAATCAACGCGGCATAGATTCGGAAACAGCCGTGGCCTTGATTATCAATGGCTATGCCAAAGAAGTTTTAAATCAGCTACCAATGGAGTTTGCAGTGGAAGCTCAGAAACTATTGGCCATATCACTTGAGGGTTCGGTAGGGTGATATTTTTTTCATAATATTTTATTTTAGAGCCACCTTTTGGTGGCTTTTTTTATGGCTAATTTTTAAAAAATAAGACAAAATGCTTTTTTATTTTGACAAAAGTCTTAAATTTGTGTATTGAAAATAAAAGATATGGGACTGTTTGTGGTTGAAGATGTGCAATATTCTTATGGGTCAGTGCCTAAAGAAAAGTCCGTTTTGGATATAATAAAATCGGTCAGAGAGGGCATGAGGTATGAGAGTTTTGCAATTGTTGCACTGAAAATGCCTTTTAGTATCTCAGAGTGGTCTGTTTATTTACATGTTTCAGAAAGAACTATGCTTCGTTACAAAAATGATAATCTGCCATTTGACGCTTTACAGACTGATAAAATTTATCAGTTATCTATGATTTATGACAAAGGACTTTTGGTTTTCGGCGAAAAGGTTTATTTCGACATTTGGCTTAATACCCAAAATATAGGTTTAGGAGGTTTGAAGCCCAAAGAATTGTTAGACAATTCGTTCGGAATAGACCTAGTTGGCGATGAGTTGATAAGGATTGAGCATGGGGTGTTGGCGTGAAAGTTTACAGATTAAGTAAAGCTCAGTTTGCCAATGATTTATCGGGTAAGGGGGCAGAGTTGGCTGGTGGCAGATGGAATAGTAAGGGTTTGCCAATGTTATACACCAGTTCTTCTAGGGCACTTTGTACTGCCGAAATTGCGGTACATACTCCATTGGGTATTGTTCCTACTGACTATGTCATTATTGAAATAGAGATTCCAGACGATTCTTTGGAGGAAATTAAAGTTGTCATCCTACCAAAAAACTGGAGGGAATTTCCGCATAGTCAAAGCACCAAGAAGCTAGGTGATATTTTTCTGAAAAATTGTAAAAATTTGACGCTGAAAGTTCCTTCTGCTGTGGTAAGCGGAGATTATAATTTTTTAATTAATCCATTTCATCCTGGTTTTGCAAAAGTTAAAATCTTACAAAAAGAAGTATTTGAGTTTGATAGAAGACTTTTTATCAAATAGGAATATTTTTGCTCAGAATTTATATTTCAATGCACATAACTCCCCGCATTAAAATCAATGGTGCTACCGGTGGCATGGTCCATTAAACCTGCAGCTATTAAAACCGTTATGGGTGAGATATGCTCTGGAAGGGTTATTTCTTTTAGCGAGGCATCCTTTAGAATAGATTCTTCGCCATTTGTAGCAATAAACTCTGCAGCCATTGGTGTTTTTGTAAAGCCTGGTGCTAGAATGAAGGATTTGATATTATACTGGCCAAAGGATCTCGCCACTGTGCGAGCTAGCGAAACGACAGCTCCTTTTGAAGCAGCATAAGCCAGGTAGTCTTCAGTTTCACCTCTAAAAGCTGCCCTTGAAGCTATGTATATCATTCGCCCTCCATTATTTTGCTTGAAATGTTGAATTCCTAAATGGGTTAAAAGACCAACTGCATGTACATTGGTATTCATACTTTTATGCCATGTTGTCATCCAGTCCGCTGAACTTAAACTTGGGCTGTGTGCTTCAAAAATTCCTGCATTGTGTATAATCATGTCTACTTTTTCAAAAGTATTGACTACAGATTGAAAAAACGATTCAACTTCGTTTTCAACACTTAAATCGGCTTTGAACATCTTTGAATTGTTCCCTTTTTTTAGAAGTTTTTCTGCTCCTTTTTGATTCGAATTATAATGTATCGCAACCGTTGCACCAGCCTCTATTAACGCTCTCGCAATTTCGAATCCTATACCGCTCGATGCACCGGTTACAATTATTTTTTTATCTGTTAAATCTATTTGCATATTTTTGTAAAAATTAAAGGATTATTAAACTGATGGCAGGAAAAAACACTTATCGGAAACCAAAACCAAATCCTACCCCAAAAATAGTAAAAAAGGCGTCTGTTTTTTCTTACATCAAAAAACTCTTATACAAAGTCGTCTTTTATTTTTTTGTAATTTCCGTTGGAAGTGTGGTGGTATTTAAGTTTATACCTATTCCGTTTACATGGACTATGGTGGATCAAAAAATGGAATCTATTATGAATGGCGAGGATCCAGAAATTCACTATGCTTGGCGGTCATTTAGCAAGGTTTCAAGAGAAATGCACTTGGCCGTTGTGGCTGCTGAGGATCAGCTTTTTCCTGACCATTTTGGTTTTGATTTCAAGCACATGCAGATTGCCTATAAGAATAATTTGAAGGGTAAAAAAGTGCGTGGGGCTAGTACCATTAGCCAACAAGTAGCCAAAAATGTATTTCTTTGGCAAAACAGAAGCTATATCAGAAAGGCTTTGGAAGTGTATTTTACTTTTTTGATAGAAATAATATGGGGTAAGCAACGTATATTGGAGGTGTATGTCAATGTGGCAGAAATGGGTAAAAATACTTTCGGTGCAGAGGCTGCGGCACAGCGATATTTCGATAAGTCTGCAAAAAATCTTACAAGACAACAGGCTGCTCAATTGGCTGCTATATTGCCAAGTCCAAGAAAATGGTCTGTGACTAAACCCGGCCCTTATGTGAGTAGTAGAGTACCGAAAATCACCCGACAAATGCGAGCATTGGGTGGTACGGCCTATATCAAAGACTTGAGGAGTTTTTAGGTTATACAAAAACTATTTTATCTGCAAGGTTTTTAGGTGCCCTATTGCAGTAAGCCGTTTTGAGCAATTCGAGGACAATTTCAGCTTTTAGATCTTTATATCTTAAATGAGTCCAGCCCATTTTGCCCCATTTGTTGGGTACCGGAAATATGGCGTCAGGTTTTATTTTACAAAACATTTCCTGTTCTTCTGGCGTAAACTTTAGCGTTGCCCTATTTTCTTTTTCGTTCAAGGTTGCAAATATCTTCTTTTTTACCCGAAATGAAACCTTTTCAAGGTATGGCTCGATGCTCACTTCTGGCAAATAACCTGCTAATACGTTAAACTCTTTTACGCTGGACATATTTGGATGAAAAAAACTCCAAGTAGTTTTACTTGGAGTTAGATAATTTTTATTCTTTACTAAGGCCTGCCATAACCTCACTTAGGGGTTTTAAATTGGCAGGTATTGGTTTTTCATCGGTTTCTTCGGCAACTTCTTCGTATGGAATAACGTCCAATATTTTGGTGACACTGATATCAGAAATGATGTAATCCTGAACCGAACCTAGTTTTTCCACCATCAGCCCATAAACTTCTTTGATGTCTTGGGCATTGAGCAAAAACACAAATGGTACTTTCTTTTCTTTTTGAGATTTTTCGTCAAAAACAATGTACTGAGCTCGGGCTTTCCACCAAAGTTCTTGATTGTTTTCTATAAAAAACACTTCGTTAAATTTCATTTTGGTAAGACCAACCAGCTGAAACTCCTGAAGTTCTTCCGCACAATAGGCGTAAGCTCTTGCCTCGGCATCGGTGTAAGAAACCGCATCGAAAAGATAAACCTGCGTGATGGGTTTTGTGCCGCCTTTTTCGTCTTGTTGTATAAATTTTATTTTTGCTTGATACCAAGTAGCCATATTTCTCTTTTATTTATTATTACCTTATAAAATCATTAATCTAAAATCGTCAATCCACAATCGTTAAACTACAATCTAAAATAAAATTAATTCCTCACTAACTCAGCTGCTCCAAAAACTCCCGCACTGTCGCCAAGTAATGGTTTTAAGAATACTGTTTCTACTTTTCGGTTATTGAAAATATAGTTTTCTATCTGTTTTACGCCTTCGATGTAAAGCAAGTCAATGTTACTAACGCCACCACCAAGTACTATCACATCCGGGTCCAGCACATTGATAATAGAACTAATGGCTCTTGCAAAAGAAGTCATCAGATGGTCAATGGTTGCAGTGGCGTGAAGGTCGGTGTGGGCTAGGTGTCTCTGGTAAATTTCCTGTAGTCTAAGTTTTTGACCAGAAAGTCCTTCATAATAACGTTCTAAGGCAGGCCCAGCGAAGACTTTTTCGTTACAACCACTTTTGCCGCAATAACAAGCTTCTCCATCAACATCCAACACAATATGTCCCCATTCGCCACCGATACCGTGTTTTCCACCTATTACTTTGCCGTTAACCACTACTCCTCCGCCAACACCGGTTCCCATAATTACCCCAAACACCACCTCTGAGTTGAGGTCTTTGGCTGCTCCCATGGTGGCTTCGGCCAAAGCAAAACAGTTGGCGTCGTTGGCCATTTCTATTCTGATTTTGAGCAATTCCTCCAAGTCTTTCTTCATAGGTTGGCCATTCATGCAAACCGTGTTGCAGTTTTTCATGGTCTGTAAACCTGGGTCTAGCGTACCCGGAGTGCTAAATCCAATGGCTGTCGGAACCACGGCAGTTTCTTCTTTTACGATATTAATCAACAGCCCAATTTGAGAAATGATGTGTTTGTAGCCTTTATCAGCCTCGGTATCAATTCGTTTTCTAATCAATATTTCGCCTGATTCTGCTTCTATTACTATACACTCGATTTTGGTTCCTCCCAAGTCAACACCCCAAAGGTATTTCATATTTTTTATTCTTTTAAACCGCAATGACACTAAGTTGCAAAGGTATAAATTTCCTTCTTGTGTTAAAAACTTAGTGGTTTTGGCGAGTGATTTTTTTCTTAGAAAACTTTAGCTAATTAAGTAGATTTTTGGGAGAATATTCATATAATTTTGCAGAAAAAATTATTAATGTTGGATTATTTGAATAACATTCCAATCTCCTTTCCAATTTCAAAAAGTAATTCCGCGGCATTTTCCTTTGCAAAATCCAATGTCATTTCGGGTGTTTTTACTTGATATGTTTTTATGATATTTGGTTGGTCATTAAGGTCAGTTTCTACAGAGCCTCCAACCAAAATCACTTTTTTGGTTTGGGCGGCTTCCAAAAGTTTCGAGATTAATTTTCCATTCCAAGTTTGGGCATCAATGCGGCCTTCGCCTGAAATTATGACGTCTGATTGTCCTATTTTGGTAGATAAATTACAGATTTTAAAGATTTCCTCTGCCGCTGATACTACTTTTGCTCCTAAAAAAGCATACGCCCCGCCTGCTAATCCACCGGCAGCTCCGCTTCCTGCAACGGTTTGTAAATCAATGTTTTTGGTTTTCTTTAGAATAGAATTTAGGTTTTGGAGTCCTTTGTCTAGGGAGTCTATTTGTTTCGGATTCGCACCTTTTTGCTTGGCATAAATGTATGCGGCACCATTTTCTCCATAAAAAGGATTGGTGACATCGGTGGCGACAATAAATTCTGTTTTTGAAAGATCAAAGATTGCTGCATAATCAAAATCGTGAATTAAATTCAGGTTTTCTCCAGTAGGATTTAATGTGTTTTCATTTTTGTCAAAAAAATGATAACCTAAAGCTGTTGCCATTCCAATGCCACCGTCATTGGTAGCCGAACCACCCACGAAAAGTATAATTTTTTGGGCTTTATTTTTTAATGCATGAGCTATCAATTCTCCTGTGCCCAAGGTGCTGGTTTTATACGGATTTCGCTTTTTTTCGGTCACAAGTTCGAGTCCTGATATTTGTGCCATTTCCACAAAAGCCGTCTTGGTTTTTTCGTTCCAAAGATATTTGCTTTCTATTTTTCTGAAAAGCGGGTCGGATGCCATGCATTTTACATACTCCAAATTTCCTTTGATGGCATCCAGAGTGCCTTCTCCGCCATCTGCCAAAGGCAAAAGTGTAATTTCAGCCGCTTGGAACGTGCTTTTTATCCCTTTAGCTAAACTCTCAGCCACTTTAGCGGCTGAAAGTGAGTCTTTGAAAGAATCTGGGGCAATCAGTATACGCATTATAAGCTCATTAAATCTTTGAATTTGATAGCCTGACGGCGAGATATTTCGATTTTTTCCAAGGGTGTGCTTTTCTCACCGCCCTTTAGTGTCACCAACAATCCACCAGAGAACCAAGGCTCTATTTTCTCCACCCACTGAAGGTTGATGATGTGCTTGCGGTTGGCCCTGAAGAAACTCTTTGGGTCTAATCTTTCCTCCAGACTATTCAATGACTTCAAAATCATTGGTTTTTGGTCTTCAAAATGCAGCCTTACATAATTACCCATGGATTCAAAAAGTCTTACTTTTCCGAGTTTCACAAACCAGCATTTTTCGCCGTCTTTTACAAACACCTGATC
>CAMCYZ010000066.1 GCA_945885545.1 Spirosoma fluviale | reverse complement strand
CCATCTGCTATAGCAAGGCTTTGGTTCTCTAGTTTTTCTGAACCAGTGTAAAGGTTTTTACAAGAAATCGTAGTCATTATTCCTTTGGTTGAATATTCAAAATGTTACTTTATGCTAAAGTCAAAATTAGTATTTTTTTTGGCGATATTGGCTAAAGGGTTGAAGTTTAGAATTGCTAGCATTTGAAAATGCTTGGGCAGGTTAAGTCAGAAATACGATGATATGATAATCGAAACCAACAAATACCCGGAAAAAGACGTTATCGATGTATGATAAGAATGAAAACTTTGTTTTTTGGAAATGGAAAAATTAAACTGCCACCTTATTTCGCTGGCTTTAATATCTCTCTCATGGCCATTTCTGAAAATGACGTTAAAGCTTGTCGAGCAGAGTTCCCACTGATAGGAATAATCATCAATTCTTTAAGTTTTTTTCTTCTTCTATGGCGGTAGTTTCGATGAGTTTCAAAGATATGTTGTTTTGCCATTACCAAATCGGTAGGAAGGATTTGAATAAGTCATCGAAGTTTTAAAACTTAAAATGGATTGTTCACATCTGTTGGTTTGTACGCTATCAAAACTAAAAATAGTTGAATATTGTGTTTGAAAAAAGTGCCCGATTAAAATTTGGGATATTCGGTGAATCTGCCATAAAATAAGGCTCACCACATTTGTATTTGCCTTTTTCGAGTTGAGCTCCTATTGGTTTAACAGCGTCAGACGTTCTCTCTTCGCTGTCTTCAAAACTATCCTCATTCGGAATTCCTTCAAGCTACTTGCGTGAACATGTTTCGTAACCTAAACACCAAAGAACTGGAGACGATTGGTGATTTTTGGGCAAAAATCTGATTGGATATTATGAAAAATCTCCTTTTTGGTGGTTTTAATTTTTATGGTTTTGGAGATAAGGCATTTCAATACAAAGGTTTGAAGATGAAAGGGCTGTCTTTGGCAGCCTCACCCAAAGAAGTGGATATCACTTGTTTTCAGGCGATTTAAAATGTAAATGCAGATTGGGTCTCGCTGATGCCATATTCTTTTGTGCCGAAAGAAAGTGCCAAAGTGAGGTTTCAGATAGACACTACAAAAAAACAACAATGGTGGGGAGAAACACCAGCGGGTGTAAAACGATGCGTAGAAAGGGCTCATTCGAAAGGCATAAATTTATGCTCAAGCCTCATTTGTGGCTGGGTTGGGGCCAGTTTACCAGCGATTTGAATTTTGAAAAAGAGTCAGATTGGAAGATTTTCGAGGAAAGTTTTAAGGAATATATCCTCACTTTTGCACGTTTGGCTGAGTCAGAAAAAGTGGAGGTTTTTTGGCTACCAACACCCTACATTAGTGGGAGCAATTATATCCTAAAAATGAGCGATCACAAAAAAGACGCGTGGGTAGAGGTATGGGATGCTCTTTTTTGGCGGTTTATGGATAAGCAGCGAGGCTTTTTCTAACAAAACCCTCGCCTAGGCATGCTGGTCCTTACTTTTGATAAAATGGGCCAAAGTAAGAAAAATGCCTCTTGGACTACAGCGGAGACTTTTTTGGAGAGGTTGGGATGAGGTTTTTTTGTTTTGCGAAGCTTACTTTCCGATACAAAACTTTCCAAAAATATTTGCAAGTAAATCTTCAGTAGTAATAGTTCCCGTAATTTCTCCCAAATAATGTAACGAAAGCCTGATGTCTTGGGCTAAGAAATCGCCTGTTATGCCTAAATCGAGGCCGTTGAGAACTTCAGTTAGAGCCTCGTTGGCTTTTAGCAGGTGCTCGTAGTGGCGGAGGTTGGTTACTGTGGTGTCTTGGCTGCTTTTGAGTTTTGTTTTGGCTACCAATGCTTTTTTAAGGTCTTCTATTCCTATATCGTTTTTGGCAGAAATTCTTGCGTCAGCATTGGAATTAAAGTCATCGTTGAGGTCAATTTTGTTCTGTACCCAGAGAATATCGGCATTGGTGGTTTCTTTTTCGAGCTGGTCTAAGAAAAGTTTATTTTGTTCATTATCAAACAAAAATATGATGATTTTAGCCGAATGCATAGCTTTTCTTGAGCGTTCGATGCCCATAGATTCTATAATATCTTCGGTGTGGCGAATGCCCGCAGTATCGATAAATCTGAATTTTTGACCTTCAATAAAAACGATATCTTCAATGACGTCTCTGGTGGTGCCTGCAATATCTGTAACGATTGCTTTTTCTTCGTTCAAAAGGGCATTCAAAAGGGTGGATTTGCCTGCATTTGGGGCTCCGATTATAGCAACAGGAATACCTTCTTTTATCGCATTTCCACTTTCAAATGAAGAAATAAGTGGCTCTAGCTGACTTTGGAGTTCGTTTATTAAGGCTCTCAAGTCATCTCGGTCTGCAAATTCTACATCCTCTTCGCCAAAGTCGAGTTCGAGTTCAACCAAGCTGGCAAAATGCACCAATTTTTCTCTTAAAATGGCCAGTTTTTTAGAAAAACCGCCTCTTAGTTGGTTAATGGCTATTTGGTGCGAGGCTTCGGAGTCCGCCGAAATCAAATCAGCAACTGCCTCCGCTTGTGCAAGGTCAAATTGCCCATTCAAAAATGCCCTCTGCGTAAATTCACCTGGATTGGCCATTCGGCAGCCGCTCTTTATTAGAAGTTTAAGTACATATCTAACTATGTATTCGCTTCCGTGGGTTGATATTTCTACAGAATCCTCTTTGGTGAAACTTTTTGGGGCTTTAAAAACACTTATCAGTACCTCGTCAATCATCTTCTGACCATCCATTATTTTTCCATAATGCACGGTATTGGCTTTGGCTTTTTCTAAATCCACGCCTTTGAAGATCATGTTAACGTTTCTGAAAGTTTCTGGCCCAGACACTCTGATGATGGCCAAGGCACCTATTCCTTGTGGGGTGGCTAAAGCACAAATAGTTTCTTGTTGAGTCAAACGCTTTTATTTTTGTGCAAAAATAACTCAAAAACAGGTCTTTTATTGAGACATTTCAATTATTTTTGAACCTAAATCAAACCCATTGAAGCCCATCTATGCTTTTTAATTCCCTTCAATTTGTTTTTTTCTATATTGTTGTTACGATTCTTTACTTTTCTCTTCGGCATAGGGGCAGAGTTTGGCTTTTGCTTTTGGCAAGTAGTTATTTCTATTTAGTATTTAAGCCTGTATATATTCTAATTTTGCTGGTAACCATCATTGTAGATTACTTTGCGGGCATTTGGATTAGTCAGTCGCAAGGTAAAAAACGTAAATTGCTCCTGATTTTGAGTTTGATTACCAATGTAGGTTTTTTAGCCTTCTTTAAATATTGGGATTTTATAAATAAAAATATTTCGATTGCTCTTGGTTTAATTGGTCTCGAAAATCCTTTTCCTGATTACCCCTTTGATTTACCCATTGGGCTATCTTTTCATACTTTTCAGGCCATGAGCTACACCATAGAGGTGTATAGAAGAAAACAAAAACCGGAGAAAGATTTTATTGTTTATTCGCTTTATGTGATGTTTTATCCGCAGTTGGTGGCCGGTCCTATCGAGCGACCACAAAATCTGTTGACACAGTTTCACACGCATTTTAAGTTCAATTTTGAAAAGCTCAAATCTGGCTTAATGCTGATGGCCTGGGGTTTGTTCAAAAAAGTAGTCATAGCAGATAGGCTTTCCATTATGGTAGATTATTGTTATGACAATCCGACCCAATTTTCAGGATTGACACTACTTTTGGCTACTGTCTTTTTTACCATTCAAATTTACTGTGATTTTTCAGGATATTCTGATATTGCAATCGGTGCAGCCCGAACGATGGGCTACGATCTGATGTTGAACTTCAACGCCCCATATCTTTCAAAAAGTATTTCGGAGTTTTGGAAGCGTTGGCACATTTCGCTATCTACCTGGTTTCGAGACTATTTGTACATTCCATTAGGAGGTAATAGAGTGAGCTCTGGAAGATTGTATGTCAATTATTTGATAGTTTTTACAGTAAGTGGCCTGTGGCACGGAGCGGCTTGGACGTTTATTATTTGGGGAGCTTTACATGGTACTTACTTGGTGATGGCAATGATTAGAGATAAGTATTTGCCATTTAAATTGCCCAAAAACACATTTCTTTCTATTCTTTTTACTTTTGTGCTCGTCATGATTACTTGGGTGTTTTTTAGAGCAAAAGGACTTCATAACGCCAAAGTTATTCTTTCCAAGATTTTTAATTTTGGAAGCTATGATTCTTTTTCTATGCCTTTCAGTGCTAATGAATTCGTTTTTTGTTGGATTTTGATGCTGGTATTGTTTCTAAAAGATATTTTTATGAGAGAAATAAAAACCACAAACACACCTTTGTTTTATGCTAAATTCATCGGGTTGCTTTTGGTTTGCTATTTCTTTGGTATATTTTCTTCTAATCAATTTATTTATTTCCAATTTTGACGATGAAAATATTCAAATACGCTACCTTAATTTTGTTTGCTTTTATTTGGTTTTTGGGTTGTTCCAAAACGGCCTCTAAGTATGCCTACGACCACCATATTGTGGAAGATGACTATCGTTACGGCGATTTATATCGTTTAGCCAATTTGCCGGATTTTAGGGTGGAAGTGGAAAAATGTGATAAAAATTATAACGCTAAGAAATCTAATGTGGCTTTGTATTTGGCTGGAGATAGTTTTACCGAGGATGGTAGAGTAGATGACGACAATTTTGCTACAGAAAGATATCTGAGAGGCTTTGTTGCTGAGCCAAACCAAGGATTTACTCTTATTTCAGGCAAGAAAATCTTGATTATCGAGACCGTTGAAAGGCATTTTAGAGAGCGGTTTCAGCAACCTTGGAAAAACTGGGATATGGCTCGGGGAGGTAAAATCGTAAATGAGCTAACTTCAAAGGAAAAACTGTTAGAAGTTAAGGTGCCTTACAATACGCAAATGCACGAATCATTGCTTTTTGGCTCCGATTTTATGATGAAAATTAGAGAAATGAAGGCCGAATTAAACCTCAGGCTTTTTGGCAAAACAGACGATAAGGTAAAACTTCACAATGGTCATTTGCTCTATTATTTGGATATTAATCCTGGTATAAGTAGTTGTTTTGATAAAATAGAAAAATCAGAAATAGATTTGATGGTCAAAAATGTGAATCTAACTTACGAATATTATAAGAGTTTGGGTTTTGACGAAGTGTATTTGAGCATTATTCCCAATAAAACCAGCGTTTTAGCCCAAGATTTGGGTGAATATAATCATCTAATTGAACGCATGGAGGGTAACAAAGATTTGAAAATGCCAGTCATTAGTGTTTATGCTGATTTCATGAAGAAAAACTTATACCTAAAAGGCGACTCCCACTGGAACTGTGAAGGGCAGCAAATCTGGATTGATAAAGTGAATGAGCGTTTACTGAACATTCAATAAAGTGCTTCCGAAGGTATTTAAGTCGTGTGTTTTCTTGTAATTAGTGCCGTCAATTTGCCTTTCGTCAGGATTTTGAAAATAGAATTCAATGGTTTCTTTTATGGCATTGACATTATGTGGGTCTATTATTCTCCCAAGCTTATATTTTTCTACTTGTTCGGCCATGACGCCGTTGTTGGATACTATACAAGGCTTGTTGTGATTGGCAGCTTGTCCAACGATACCGCTTGAGCCAAAAAAGTTGATATTCATTCTGAGAATTACATCTGATTGCTTGAAAGTGGACTCCATTTCTTCGTCGCTCACAAACTCGTCTTTTATTATCGTTTGATATTTTGAATTTGTAGGTATCCAATTTTTCATTTTCTGAAGATAGCCTTCCTTAAACTTTCCGATGATGATTAGCGTGATTTTTTTTGCTTTTTCATCCGCCAAATTATTCAAAGCTGCTATGATATTCTCATTATTTTTTCGTTCATCCATGTTGCCAAACTGGAGCAAAATCAAATTATCTTTCGGGATATTGTATTTTCCTCGAAGGTCGAAATTCTCAATTGTTTTATATTCAAAATACGGATCTGGCAAATAAAAGAACCGTCGATTGTTCAGCCAATTCGGCATGGCTTCATCGTTCAGAATGAATGTTTTTTTTAGGCTTTTATTCATCAAAGCCCATTTAATGGTCAGTTTTTTCTGTAAGATAGTTCTCCAAAATACGATTTGGTTCCTTAAGCCTGGGCCTTCTTTTTGCATTCTGGCATAAGGTCTAAACCAAATGCCGGCAATGCTGTAAGGTGTTTTTGTTTTGCCTATTTCTACCTGATAGGGGTCTAATTCCATCAAAACCAAGTGGTTGATTCTGTTGTTGAGGCATTCGTGGTGTATGATTTTCCACTCCTCCGCCGACTTTTGGAAATAGTGCTTTTGTGAAGCAATGACCCGCTGTTGTTCTTCTGCAGTAGTAAGAATTTTAATGTTTTGTTTAGGCGTTTCAAGTTTAAATTCTCTCGAAAAATTTAACAGTATAAAGTACTGATTTTCAGTACTTAGGCTTTCGATGTAATTCAATAAATTGCTTATGTAGCCAAATTTATGCCCGTCAAGTTTTATGTTTAAATCCGTAATTAAAATCCTCATTTATCGTGATAAACTGTTTTTGAAGGTACTCGCATCAAAAGTAAAAATCCTAAGAAAAATGCCACCATCAAGAATAAAATGGAAGTTCTCATGTTTCCAGTTATGGCATTGAGGTATCCAAAAATGAAAGTCCCAGTGGTGATAGATGCCTTCTCTAAAATATCATAAAGCGAAAAATACGATGCTGTATGTTTAATGTCTTCTGGTATTAATTTAGCAAAAGTGGAACGAGAAAGTGACTGAATTCCGCCCATAACCAAACCCACCATGCCGGCAATTACGTAAAATTGATTGGCCGTAGTAGTAAAATAAGCACCGAGCGGAACCAAAAACCAAATGAAAACCTGAATTCTTAAGGCCACCGAGTTGCCGAATTTTCGAGATAAATACGATGCCAAATAACTACCCGGTATGGCCACCAATTGAATAACTAAAAGGGTGGCTATTAGGCCGTCACGAGGAATTTTGAGTTCGTCTTCGGCAAACAAAGTTGCAACGTAAATAACGGTCATAACTCCCAAGTAATAAGTGAAATAAGCCGTTAGGAATTTAGTCAAAATCTTGTTTTGTCTAACTTCTAAAATTACTTTGCGAAGTTCTTTAATTCCTTTTTTGATCCAGCTGAGTTCAAACTTCTTGCTATTGTCTTTTGGTAATAAATAAAACGGAATTTGAGCAAAACCAAACCACCAAATACCAACTGTCAAAAATGCAATTCTCGAGGTTAATCCCGACTTGGAGTCAGCTTCAGTTAGGCCAAAAAGGTCGGGTTTAAGTATCATTAAAAGATTGAAAATTAGTAGTATTACACTGCCAATGTAGCCAAACACGAAACCACGGGCACTTAGTTTATCAAAATTATCCTCTGTGGCTATTTGGGGTATGTAAGAATTGTAGAAAACGATACTTCCGCCCCAACCAACGATGGACAATCCAAACGCTATCATGACACTGTCTAGACTTTCTTTTGTGAAAAAGTAAAAATACGCACATGAGGCCGCTCCCAAATAGCAAAAGAACTTCATGAACATTTTTTTCCTTCCGGAATAGTCGGCGATAGACGTAAGAATGGGCGATAGAAATACCAGTGTCATGGCTGCCGCCGAAATAGTGAAACTGTAAAGGGAGTTGTTATTTACCTCAAAGCCAAAAAAAAGTACGTTGTCGCTGCCATCTATCCCTACTGCTGTTGCATGATAATATATTGGGAAAATTACCGTGGTAATGACCAAATTATGGACAGAATTGGCCCAATCGTACATTGACCATGCGTTCCAGATTTTTTTATTATTTATGAAATTCATGTATAGGGTCTTATTAATAGGCAATATAACTAAAAGCTTTCATGCAAATTTAAGAATAAAATTCAAATTTAGGTTTTTCGAAAATCGCTTGGTGATACGCCCACATTTTTTTTGAACAATCTTGTGAAATAAGCGGGGTCGTTAATATTCAAAAAAAAACTAATTTCGGAAATGGAGTAGGAGGTATGTAAAAGGTATTTTTTTGCTTCAGCGATGAGCTGCTCATGTATTATTTTGATAGGTGATTTGTTTGAAACACTCTTGCAAACTCTATTGAGGTGCATGGTAGTTATGCCTATTTCTTTGGCATAATGGCTGATAGTTTTAGTGTCAGAAGAATCTCTTTTAATACTTTTCTGGAATATCTGAAAATATTTTAAAGTCTTGTTGTCTGTTTCTTCTATAATTGTTTTTTGTATCTGATTAACTCTGAAAAGAGCTAAAAAAAGCGTCTGAAAAAGGGAGTTGATGAATGAACGCTTCTCAATATTTTCTTGATTTAACTCGTTAGCTATCATTTCTTTAAGAGTTTTTATTTGTTCAAAAAGCGTGTTGCACATTTCAAAATTAAAGCATTGCAAATGATTTAATTCAAGTATAATTTTCTGATTTTGTTTAAGGATATTTTCGAGGAAAAAATCCGAAAAAGTGATCACCTCTCCCTTTATATTGTCTTGAAATATGAATCCATGTAGTGTGTTGGTGGGTATAAAAACTATACTTGGTCCTGCTATTACCATTTCCTTTTTCTCTGAAACCAAAATTCCGTCTCCATGATCAATAACAAAAAGCTGAACTAAGTCGGTATGTAAGTGCTCTTTGATTTCCCAATTATACATTTTGCTTCTCGATTCCAGCGGTTCAGCATGAACGAATTCGAGCATGGGGCTATAATTGTTTTCGCCATAAAGTCCTTTGAATATTACAAGTTGGTCTTTCATGTTATAAATGTACTTTCAATAAATATAGTTTTAATTTAATGGTTTTCCTTGTAAAATATTGTTTATTAGTATTTAATGTTTTACAGGTTAATGTATTTATATAGTCGCTTAAAAATAATTTACCTGAATCCTGTTTGTTGTGTTATAAAAGTACAAATAATATTTTAATTTGTCCAAGAATTTATTAGACTTTCAGGGTACTTTTGTTTCATTATTCAGTTTTAAATATAAGTTTTTATGAGTCAATCGACATATAATCCTTTCGACATGGAAGTACATCCGCCTCGGTTGTACCCGGCGTATAAGTCAACTGTTTTACGAGCACCTACCCAACCTTTGGTGCTGTTGAAACAATCATTGGCCGAACTTTCGGGGCCTGTATTTGGAGACTATAATTTAGGCGAATTTGACCACGACTTAACCAAGAATTCCATAAAAAATGGTGAGCCGTTAGGAGAAAGGATTGTAGTTCACGGAACTGTTTTTAACGAAAATGGTCAGCCAATTCCGCACACATTAATAGAAATTTGGCAGGCCAATTCATGTGGTAGATATGTGCATAAAGTGGATCAGCATGATGCTCCATTGGATCCCAATTTTTTGGGTGCGGGCCATTGTATGACTGATGCTAATGGCAACTATAAATTTTACACCATCAAGCCAGGAGCATATCCTTGGGGCAATCACTATAATGCTTGGAGACCCAATCACATTCATTTTTCACTCTTTGGTGTCAATATTACCAATCGCTTGGTCACACAAATGTATTTTCCGGGTGATCCGCTATTAGAACATGATCCTATATTTTTGGCTGTTCCGCCGAAGGGGAGAGACTTATTAATATCAAAGTTTGATCTTGGGGCAACAGAGCCAGATTTTGCCTTGGGTTATCGCTTTGATTTTGTTTTGAGAGGTCACAGTGCCACTCCTTTTGAGAAATTATAATAATTGAAAGTATTATGTTAAAACAAACACCCTCCCAAACAGTCGGACCTTATTTTGCTTATGGTCTTACTCCAGAGCAATATTTATACGATTATAAAAGCCTGGCTCAGAATGATTTGGTTACATCAGATGAAGAACATATAGTAATTCTAGGCAGAGTTTTTGATGGCGAAGAAAACGTTATTCCCGATGCTATGCTCGAAATTTGGGACAATCAAAATAACCTTTTTGGAAGATTTGGTACAGGTACTGAAAAAGACAAAAGCTTTGTTTTTAAAACCAAAAAACCTCTTTCCATGGAAGGAAATGCACCTTTTTTGTCTGTGATTCTGTTCATGCGTGGTCAATTAATTCATTCTTACACAAGAATTTATTTTTCTGACGAAGTCAAAAATGCAACAGATGAAGTACTTTCTCGAATAGATAATGCAAGAAGAGAAACTTTGATAGCTCAGAAAAAAGAGAATTATTATTTATTCGATATTTATATGCAAGGCGATAAGGAAACGGTTTTCTTTGATATTTGAAACTATGAGTTTATACAGCGAACTTTTTTATTCTTCTGAGGTAAATGAACTTTTTTCAGACCAAAACACTGTAGCTGCTATGTTGGTTGCAGAGTCTTCTTTGGCTCAGGCTCAGGCAGAGGTGGGTATTATATCAAAGGAGTCTGCCGATATTATATCTAATTGTTGTCAGATTGATTTTATCGATATAGAAAAACTAAAAAAAGATATTAAGCTCGGAGGAAATGCAGCCATACCCTTGGTGCAGCAACTTACCAAAGTAGTAAAGAGCAAAGACTTTGAGGCTTCCAAGTTTGTGCATTTTGGTGCAACAAGCCAAGATATAGTTGATACGGGCTCGATACTTCAAATAACTCAATACATCAATGTGTTGGAAAGTAAATTATTAGCTCTGAAGGCGGAATTGATAAAAATTACTAAAAAGCACAAAAATACGGTCATGGTAGGCCGGACTCTTTTGCAACAAGCTCGCCCAATTACATTTGGATTGAAAACAAGTGCTTGGTTAGAAGGCGTTTGCAGGTCAATGGATAGGTTGGTTGAAATGAAAGCTAGGCTTTTGGTGGTTCAACTTTCGGGTGCCGTTGGAAGTCAAAATAAGAATATTTCTAACGATGTTATAAATTCATTCGCACAGTTTTTGGGCTTAAGTCCTTCATTTTCATGGCAATCGCAGAGAGATAATTTAAATGAATTTGGGTCGAAATTAGGTATTTTAACAGGTTCTTTAGGCAAAATAGCGAGAGATGTTTCATTATTGATGCAGACCGAAGTCGGGGAGGTTTTTGAGGGAGCTGCCGAAGGAAAAGGGGGCTCAAGTACGATGCCACATAAACGCAATCCTGTTACTTGTGCAGCCATATTGGCCAATGCCACACGGGTTCCACATTTGGTTGGAAGTATGCTTTCTGCAATGATTCAAGAGCATGAGCGTTCAGCAGGTAATTGGCACGCAGAATGGGAAGTTTTGACAGAAATAATGCTTTTGACGGCAGGCAGTTTAGAAAAGACTGTAGAATTAATAGAAGGTCTGGAAGTTGACGAAAAACGTATGCTGACAAATATAGAAATTACTCAAGGTTTGATATTTGCGGAAAATGTTTCACTCGCTTTAGCCTCAAAAATAGGTAAAATTCAGGCCCATGAATTGGTAGAGAAAGCTTGTAAAAATGCTATTTCAAAAAAGAAACATCTGAAAGAAGTTTTGATTGAAAATAATGTTGAATTAGAGAATTTGGATGAGCTATTTAATCCTGAAAACTCTATTGGAAATAGTATGGATATTGTGGATGCAATTTTACTCTCGCAAAGTCGCAAAGACGCAAAGCTTTGATTTTGCGGTTAAAAAAATTTAAACGCTAAATATTACGGAAATGAACGAGAATGATTTATCTAGAATAATTGTAGATGTGGCTTTCAAGATTCATACGCAGTTAGGACCAGGTCTACTAGAGTCTGTTTATGAAGAAATTATGAATTTTGAATTAACAAAACGTGGCTTATTTGTAGAAAAGCAAAAAGGTATTCCAGTTGTTTGGGAGAGTATAAAAATGGACATGGGTTTTAGAGCAGATTTGATTGTTGAGAAAAAAGTAATTATCGAATTAAAGTCTGTCGAGCTTATTGCCCCTGTACATCCAAAGCAATTGCTGACTTATCTTCATATTACGCAAATGAAATTGGGCCTTTTGATAAATTTCAATGAACCACTCATTAAAAATGGAATAATAGAATTGTAAACAACTTATAAGATTTTTGAAATGAGCAATTTTGCAGAATTTAGCAATGTAATTTAAAAAACTTTGAATGTAAGTGACTTACATATTAAGGCTTTGCGTCTTTGCGAGAAAAATAACTTAATGCTCTAGCGAGCAAATACAAGAATATGAACTATAAATTACAAGGTACACCAAACAGCCCCGTACTGATTTTTTCGAACTCATTGGGCTCCGAAATGATGATGTGGGATGAATTGATTCCATATCTGTTACCCTTTTTCAGAGTCTTGCAATACGACACTCGCGGACACGGAGGGAGCCATCTAAGCCCCAATGAGGGAACTACAATCTCGGAATTGGCTAATGATGTTATCCAACTTATGGATAAACTGAACATTGAAGCAGCCTATTTCTGTGGGCTTTCAATGGGTGGATTGATTGGACAATATCTTGGAATAAATCACCCCAATCGCTTTAAAAAAATAGTTTTAAGCAACACCGGGGCAAAAATTGGCGATGATGAACGCTGGAATGGCCGCATAGGAACTATCTCAAAAAATGGCATGCAGGCTATTGTCGATGATACCATGGAGCGTTGGTTTACCGAAGAATTTAGAAGCCAAAATTCTGAAAGAGTAGCTCAAACGAAAGCTATGTTTTTAAGAAGCAATGTAGATGGCTATTCTAACTGTTGTTGTGCCATTCGTGATGCAGATTTTAGAGAAAAGTTACAAAGTCTGAGTGTCGAAGCTTTGGTCATTACAGGTGATGAAGACCCCGTTACAAATGTTGAGCAAGCCGAATTTTTAGTTTCAAAAATACCAAATGCAAGATTGAAAGTTTTGCATGCAAGACACCTGGCGGCCGCAGAATTGCCAAAAGAATACGCAGCAGTTTTGATCGATTTTTTGGTGGGAGAGCAAACTTTTGACAAGGGAATGCATGTTCGGAGAACTGTTTTGGGAGATGCTCATATAGATAATGCTAACAGTAAAATAAATAGTGTAAATGCTGATTTTCAGTCTTTTATTACAAGATATGCTTGGGGTGAAATATGGACAAGGCCGGGTTTGTCCAAACACAATAGAAGTCTTATTACTATGTCTATGCTAATAGCTTTAAATAGACCAGCAGAATTTAAAATGCACGTTAAAGCAGCCTTCAATAACGGAGTTAGTGTGGATGAAATCAAAGAAGTAATTATGCAATCGGCATTGTATTGTGGATTGCCAGCTGCAAATGACGCATTTCATTTGGCTTTGGAAGTTTTTAAAGAAAACGATATTAAGTTGAAAGCTTAACGTAAGAAAATTAGCTAATTTATTTTGATTGAAGAATTTTAAAAAATGAATATAACCGACATAATCGCCACCACTGATGGCAGGGGGGCTTTGAAGACTAAAGTAGTAATTATTGGAGCGGGTCCTGCAGGACTTACCTTGGCATTGATGCTTCAAAAACAAGGTATTGAGTGTGTTATCATAGAAAATAGAAGTCGGGAATATGTCGAGAATCGTGTTAGGGCGGGCTTATTAGAACAAAATACCGTTGAGGTTTTCGAAGAATTGGGTGTAGCAGAAAGACTGCATAAAGAAGGACTGGTACACCACGGATGTTACATTGCGTATAATGGTGTGGTTCAACGAATTGATTTCCAGAAACATACACAAAGAGAGGTGACCATTTATGGGCAACAAGAGGTTGTGAAGGATTTAATCCAAGCATGTTTAGATAGAAAAATTGAGATTTTATTTGAGGCGGATGCCACCCAAATCAATGATTTTATGTCCAATGAACCAAGTGTATCATTTACCCATTTGGGACAAAATAATATATTGCATTGTGATTTTGTGGCGGGCACAGATGGATTTCATGGTTTGGGAAGGAAAATGCTTCCAAAAGAATCTTACAATGAATTCAAAATCGAATATCCGTTTAGTTGGTTAGGTATTTTGGCTTACTCCAAACCAAGTTATGATGAGTTGATTTATGCTTTTCACAACAATGGTTTTGCCTTGGCCAGCATGCGATCTGAAAAAGTTTGTAGATTATATCTGCAAGTACCAAACGACGAAAAAATTGATAATTGGTCTGATGCTAAAATATGGTCAGAACTAGAAAATAGATTGGAAATTGAATTAGACAAAGGAGAAATCTTTGAAAAAAGTATTACCCCTATGCGAAGCTTTATGATTGATAATTTGCAAGCTGGGAGATTGTTTTTGGCTGGTGATGCCGCCCATATTGTGCCGCCCACAGGAGCTAAGGGCTTAAACTTGGCAATAGCCGATGTGAGAAATTTAGCCAAAGCTATCGTTGAATATTATAAAAATGGCAGTGAGGAATCACTTAAAAATTACTCAGAAAAATGTGTGGCTCGGGTATGGAGAGTTCAAGATTTCTCAAATTTCATGACTTATTTGTGTCATAAACAAGCGGAGAATGGAAGTTTTGAGCAATTATTACAAAAATCTAAATTTGATTATTTAAGAATTTCAGAAGCTTATCAAAAAACTATAGCGGAAAATTATGTGGGCTTGCCTTATGAGGCGTTTTAGCCCAATCACCGAATCGTCGGGCCACCCCGAATGGGGAACTATAAATTTTAAATTGTTTTAAAAATCGATTGGTCAAAGTATATGAAAGAAGTCCCAGTTTTAAGTTTAAGAGAGGCGGTTAAATTAGTCAAAGACGGAGACCTTCTCCTCCAAGGCGGTTTTGGCATGACGGGTAATCCTGTGCATTTGATGCATGCTTTGGCAGAAACTGACACTAAAAACTTGACATTTATTGGAAATAATACAGGCGAACCTGGCTTGGGTGGCGACAGATTATTGGCCAATGGTCAGTTGAAAAAAGTAATTGGCTCATTTTTTACCTCAAATCCGAATGCCGTAAAGGCGGTTCAGGCTGGATTGATAGAAGCAGAACTCCTGCCGCAAGGTACTTTGGCAGAGGCCATTCGTGCTGGCGGTGCAGGTATTGGCGGTTTTTACACCAAAACCTCGGCAGGAACAAAGATTGCCGAAGGTCGTGAAACCAAAATCATCGATGGTGAAGAGCAAGTTTTTATAAAAGGTATTCGTGGAAATGTAGCTTTCATACGGGCTTGGCGTGCAGATGCGGCTGGGAATTTACAATACCGTATGACGGAAAACAACTTCAATAAAGCTATGGCAACTGCCGCAGATTTGGTCATTGCTGAAGTAGAAGAAATTGTAGCAGTTGGTGAAATAGCTCCTGAAAACGTTCATACGCAAGGCTGTTTTGTAGATTATTTGGTTCAAGCTACGCTTACTTTAGAAGATTTGGGTACGTCTGCATCTGTAGCATCCTCCAAAAAAGTGGATGATTTGAGAATGAACATGGCTCGTCGTGCTTTGGCCGAACTGAAAAAAGGTGATGTCGTAAATTTGGGTATCGGAATTCCAACTTTGGTGGCCGATTTAATCACGGATGAACACGGAATTATTCTTCACACCGAAAACGGTATGTTGGGAGTAGGACCAATGCCTACTGACGGCGGTGGAGCTATGAATTACCCCGTAAATGCTGGTAAAATCCCTGTAACTTCTTTGAAAGGAAGCAGTTATTTCGACAGTGCCGAGTCATTTGCGATGATTCGTGGTGGGCATATAGATGTGGCCATTATGGGTGGATTAGAGTGTGACGAAGCCGCAAATCTCGCCAATTGGGCAGTTCCTGGCAAGCCGCTTTTGGGTGTTGGGGGAGCAATGGACTTAGCCAAAGGTGCTAAAAGGTTAATTATCACTATGACGCATACCAATTCTGACGGTTCCCCGAAAATAGTACCATCATGCATTTTACCATTAACGGCATCCGGTGTAGTGGATATGATAATTACAGATTTGGCGGTATTTTCTTATCCTGATGGGGTATTGACTTTGATTGATTTGTTGCCGAATGCCACTTTGGAGGAGGTGCAGGCTAAGACAAGTGCGAAGTTCGAAATTGATTTGAAATAATATTGCCCGAGAACAAACCTTCGTGCACTCTAATAAAAAGATTTAAATAGGTGCTTTGGTGCAAAAAGAGCTAATTTTACATTATAAAAAACTCATGATGTCTTTATTGCATATATTTAAAAACCAGTGTCCAAATTGTAAAAAAGGCAATATTTTTATGAACAAGAATCTTTTTTCTTTTCGACGATTAACTGAAATGAATCAGAAATGCCCCAACTGCAATTACAACTTTTTTCCTGAAAATGGTTTTTATTGGGGTGCTATGTTTGTAAGTTACGGTTTGGCTAGTTTGGAGGGTTTGATGGTGATATTTGCTTGCTTTTGGTACGGGAATGAGTTATTTGATTATGCTAATCTTATGATTATCGTAGCCTTTATGATTATTCTTTTTCCATTTAACTTTAGACTTTCAAGAATCATTTGGTTGTATATTTTTGGCAAAAAAACAAGATAACTGAGTCCTTTGACACCCAAAGAATTGTTTTTATTCTTTGCGTCATAAGGGCCTAGCGGTAAAATTTATAGGTTGTACATTTTTGGTAAAAAAACAAGATAACTAAGTCCTTTGACACCCAAAGAATTGTTTTTATTCTTTGCGTCATAGCGGCCTAGCGGTAAAATTTATAGGTATGAAAGACACATATATTATCGATGCAATAAGAACTCCAATCGGAAGCTTTGGAGGAAGTTTGTCCCAGGTTCGGGCAGACGATTTGGCGGCAATTCCAATAAAAGAATTAATAAAAAGAAACCCAAATATTCCTTTAGAAGCAATAGAGGATGTCATTTTGGGCTGTCACAACCAAGCAGGGGAAGACAATAGAAATGTTGCTCGTATGGCTTTGCTTTTGGCTGGTTTGCCCTTCACTGTTCCGGGAGAAACAATCAACAGACTTTGTTCTTCTGGTATGTCGGCAGTTATTCACGCCAACCGGGCCATTAAAGCCGGTGATGGCGAAGTTTTGATAGCTGGAGGTATGGAACACATGACAAGGGGCCCTATGGTGATGAGTAAATCATCAAAACCTTATGGTGGAGACGTTCAAATGTTTGACTCTAGTTTTGGATGGCGTTTTGTAAATCCAATAATGAATAAATTGTACGGCACTGATGCAATGGGAGTTACTGCTGAAAATTTGGCTGAAATGTATAATATTAGTCGAGAAGATCAGGACTTGTTTGCGTATAATTCCCAACAAAAAGCATTTATTGCCCAACACAATGGTGTGTTGGATGAGGAAATAGTTGCTGTTGAATTAACCGACAAAAAAGGTATTGTAACTGTTTTTTGTAGAGACGAATTTGTTAAAGGAGCCACAAGTTTAGAAACATTGTCTAAATTAAGGCCAGCCTTCAAAAAAGAAGGTGGAACTGTAACCGCTGGAAACGCATCAGGCTTGAATGACGGAGCGGCAGCTATGTTTATTGCCTCAGAAAAGGCTGTAAAGTCTTATAATCTAATGCCAAAAGCGAGAATAATAAGCTCGGGTGTAGTAGGAGTGGAGCCAAGGATTATGGGAATTGGTCCAGTTGGAGCTTCGCAAAAGGCTTTGCAGAAAGCAGGCCTTACACTTGCAGATATGGATGTAATTGAGTTTAATGAAGCATTTTCAGCCCAGTGTTTGGCTGTTTCTAGAAACCTTGGTTTGGCAGACGATGACGAAAGAATCAATCCAAATGGTGGAGCTATTGCCTTAGGCCATCCTCTCGGAATGTCTGGTACAAGAATCATTCAAGCGGCTGTAAATCAGTTGCAAAGAAGCAATAAGCGATATGCCCTAGCAGCAATGTGTGTAGGTGTGGGTATGGGTTATGCGGTCGTTTTGGAGCGGGTCTAGAATATTTGCTTTATCAATAATCGTTTTACTAAGTTCCGATTTTTCTAGGAATTCTACGAAGGCGTGTGTAGTGACACAAAAGCCAACTGGGACAGGCATTTCTGCTGCTCTCATGCTCGCTAAATTCGAACCTTTTCCTCCTAACAATTCGTATTCGGTCGGTAAAGCCTCTTTAAAAAACAAAGTATATTTCTTGTTGTTTTGGTTGAATATTTAAGAATTTACCACTCTACTTCCAAAGCCACTGGAGCCCTGAACGAAGTATTTGGGGCAAAAGCAAATTTTTAATTTTTTTTAATTTTTAAATCAGGTATAAGTCGAGTAACTTCTTCTAAAACTGTTT
>CAMCYZ010000065.1 GCA_945885545.1 Spirosoma fluviale | reverse complement strand
AAGGGGTAGCGACTTTGTATTTCGTTTTACCTAAAACAATATTGTCCCATTCATTTCCACCCTCAAAAGGTATGGCAGCTGATATAAACTTTGTACCATCCAACACCGAACCTCCACCGACAGATAATATAAAGTCAATTTTCTCGGCTCTTCCCAATTCTACAGCTTTCATCAAAGTCTCGAAGGTGGGATTAGGCTCAATGCCGCCAAATTCTATAATTTCAAAACCTGCAAGTGCAGATTTTGCCTGCTCATAAACACCGTTTTTGAATATACTACCACCGCCATAAGTCATCAAAACTTTGGCTCCCGCTGGAATATTCTTTGGCAAAGTTGCTATGGTATCTTTTCCGAAAATTATCTTAACGGGATTCCTAAATGTGAAGTTTGTGATCATTTTGCTTAATTATTTATCATTTAAAGTACTAACACGCTTTTTGTTGAATTAATTTTTAATTTTGAGAAAAAACAACCTAAAATGAGCTATTGTACTTACTGTAAAACACTTCCAGAAGACAACCACCACAGAATATACCATGACAATCATTATGGATTTCCAATTGAGTCCGACAATGAACTCTTCGAAAGGTTAGTTTTTGAAATAAACCAAGCGGGTCTTTCATGGGATTTGATTTTGAAAAAACAAGGAACTTTTCGTCTAGCTTATCACCAATTTGACATAGAAACGGTAGCAAATTATGACGAAAAAGAAGTGGCGAGATTATTAAATGACGCTGGCGTGATTCGGAATAAACTAAAAGTCAGTGCCGCGATACACAACGCCAAAGAGATACTGAAACTGCAAGCCGAACACGGAACCTTCAAAAACTGGATAGAACACCAGCATCCTAAAACCAAGGAAGAATGGGTGAAAATATTCAAAAAGACTTTTAAATTTACTGGTGGTGAGATAGTTAACGAATTCCTGATGAGTACAGGCTATCTTTCAGGAGCACATGATACAGGTTGTCACATTTTAAAAAAGATAAAAAATGGCAAAAATTGAGAGGAAAATAACAGAAAATGAAGCTTCGATTATGGATTTTCTTGGACAACGTTCGGGACGAATCCAAGAGAAAAGACAGTCTTCAATTGGCAAAAATGATAGAAAAAATAACGCAATCTCCTCCCAAAAATTTGGGGGCCAGCTATTATTAGTATCGGAAAACACCATTACAAATACGAAAGTGGTAGAGAGGAAGATATGCCAAAAGATGGTTTTTGACCAAGAAAAGACGCATTAGCACTTTACATTGGTGGAAATTCAGAGGAAAATTTAAACATTATTTCAGATTTGGGAAATTTCAAAACAGGAAAATCTTGCCCTTAAGTAAAAAAAACTCAACAACAACAATCTTGAAATTTTAAAAGACATAAAAAAAAGAAGTTTTAAAAGAAAGCAACCAGAAAAGTATAAAAAAAGGAAGCATTTCTGCTTCCGTTTTTATATTTAATTTCTACGAATTAACAAATTAAATTGTCTTCCAACCCTCACGGTAGTTGCGAGAAACAAATTGGTTGGCTTCATCATAATTAGTAATTTTCATACTGCTGCCATCCCAAAGTAACTTCTTACGGCCGTCGAAATCTAAGCCCGCAGCACCACCAGTTTTCTTTTTGCCTAACTGATAGCTTCTTATGGCCAAATTACCCATCAAAACAGTCTCCGTCAATGGTCCAGAATAATCAAAAGATGAAGTCAAAGCTTGGTGTTTTTTGCCACCAAAACCTTCTTTAATTGCATCACACCACGACACTTGGTGTCCATACTCCGGCAATTTCTCATTCGAATTTGAAGTTTTGTAATCCTTCGGCATTTCAAGAACCTCGCCGTTATTTTTGTACACTTTGGGCACAAGTCCATAAGTTCCGCAAGTCATTATACCTTTAGAACCAACAATCATAACTCCATTGGCACTCCCGTTTTCACCGATAGAATCGTTCGCAGGAATCAAATCAGGGTGGAAAGGTCTCACACCACCATCTGTCCAAATCATCTTGATGTCTTTCTTGTTTTTCTTCGAAGCCGGAAACTTCAACTGCACATGTGACGAAGGAGGACAACCCTCAGGAATATATTCTGGTGTCCAATCTTTCAAAAATACCTGACCAACGCTACATTCTACCTCGGTCGGGTAGCCTAATTCTAGAACTCTAAAAGGTGGATCAATTAAGTGACAACCCATGTCGCCCAAGGCACCAGTTCCGAAATTCCACCAACCTCTCCATTTGAATGGGTGATAAAGTGGGTGATAGTCCACATAATCTGCTGGTCCGATGAACAAATCCCAGTTGGCTTTGCTCATGGTATCTGGCAGCTCAGGTTTAGTACTTGGCACCGGAATACCTTGCGGCCAAACAGGTCTATTAGTCCAAACATAAACGGTGTCCACCGTACCTATAAGTCCTTTTTTATGCCACTCTATCATTTGTTGCTGACCAGGATTCGAAGCTCCCTGATTACCCATTTGCGTCACGATTTTGTATTTTCTCGCCGCTTCTGTCAGCATACGGGTTTCATAAATATTGTGCGTCAAGGGCTTTTGAACATACACATGCTTGCCCATTTGCATGGCGGCCATAGCTGCCACACCGTGTACGTGGTCTGGTGTTGAAATAGTTACAGCATCAATTTCACCTTTCATTTGCTCCAACATCACCCTAAAATCAGAGTAAATTTTGGCTTTCGGGAATTTATCGATGGTAGCTTTGCATTGACCCGGATCTACGTCGCAAAGGGCGACTACATTCTCTGCACCGTTATTAAAGGCGTTCATAATGTCAGATCGGCCTTTGCCGCCAGCACCAATAGCTGCCAAGTTCAACTTATCACTAGGAGCCTTAAAACCTTTTCCCAACACATGGCGAGGTACAATAAAAAACGAACTCGCTGCCACAAGGCCAGTTTTCAGAAAGTCCCTTCTTCCTTTTTCTAGAATCTTTTTTTCCATATTTGATTGATTGAATAGTATTTTATTAAAAAATTCTTAAACAATGAATTTCGTAATTGAGCAAAACATCGTCGCAGTATTTCAAACTATAATATTAAGCATAAAAGTTTGTTTTTGAATTATATTTTTAAATAATTTTATTAAACCTAATAAATATTTAATGGAAAAGAAAAAATAGCATTCGCAGCACGAGATGCAGAAATCTTGTATTTTTGTTTTAAATTAGAAAAGCTAAAATGGCAAAAAAACTTAAAGAAAAAGTAGAATTACCTAAAGTACACAAGGACCTTGATGGTTTTGACGTAACGATTAACTCATTTGGAGAAATCCAAATGTCATATAATATTGAGAAAATCAACGATTTTTTGAATAGTAAAGTAGAAGACAAAAAACTAAAACATTTGAAAGAAGATGAAAAGCCATGAAATAGACTACAAAATCTTGGGTGAAGACATTCAAGTAGTAGAAATAGAACTTGACCCCAACGAAACTGTGATTGCTGAAGCCGGCACCATGCTCTTTATGGAAGATGGCATATCTTTTGAAACCAAAATGGGCGACGGCTCACAGGCAAACCAAAGCATTTTGGGCAAAATGTTTCAGGCGGGAACGAGACTCTTGACCGGAGAATCTTTATTTATGACCCACTTTACTAACCGTGGCTCGGGCAAAAGAAAAGTGGCTTTTGCGGCACCATATCCGGGAACTATAAAAGCTGTAAATCTTGCAGAAATTAGCCAAAACACCCTTATTGTTCAGAAAGATGCATTTCTTTGTGCTGCCTTGGGCACTAGCATTGCAATCCATTTCAATAAACGATTCGGAGCGGGATTATTTGGTGGAGAAGGTTTTATTCTTCAAAAAATTCAGGGCGATGGACTGGCTTTCATACATTCGGGCGGTGTTGTTATTGAAAAAACGCTCAACAATGAATTACTCAGACTTGACACAGGTTGTTTGGTGGCCTATGAACCGCAGCTAAACTTCGACATACAGAGTGCCGGAGGACTTCGCTCTATGATTTTTGGCGGCGAAGGCATGTTTTTGGCTACTTTAAGTGGCACAGGAAAAGTCTGGATTCAGTCACTTCCGATTTCAAAACTCATCCAAAGACTTTCTCCTTATGGCGGAAACGCTGGCAAAGAAAGTGGATCGGTTATTGGCGGGCTAGGTAATTTATTTGAACGATAATATATTTTTTTAACCATTTAAAATTCAATCTTGTAAGATGAAAAGAAGAGATTTTTTACAAAAAACTATGGCAATTGGTGCTGCATCTATGATTGGTACTGACCTTTTTGCTGCAAAGAAACTTAAAACCTTTGGCTGCCAACTCTACAGTGTAAGAGATTTGATGCCAAAAGACGCTAAAGGCACCATGGAAGCACTGGCCAAAATGGGTTATGAATTGTTTGAGTCTTACTCAAAAGACCCTTTTTGGGGAATGTCAGCAAACGAAGCCGTAGGTTTCCTCAAAGACATTAACGTAAGAATGATAAGCACCCACATGGGTTTAGCAGATATAAACGAATCTTTGTTAGAAAAAGCCGCAAAAGTGGGTTTGGAATATATAGTTTGCCCGGCAATTGGCCCACAAAAAGATTTGGATGCTTGGAAACAAAAAGCGTCGGACTTTAATACGAAAGGCGAATTGTGCAAAAAATATGGTTTGAAATTTGGATACCATAACCACTCCTATTCATTTGCCTTTGTAAATGGCATGAAAGGTCAAAAAGTTTTGCTCGACAACACAGACCCAAATCTTGTTTGTTACGAACTGGACATGTGCTGGAGCGAAGCCGCTGGCGAAAACACTATAGAACACCTCAAACAATATGGCAGTAGATACGAGCTTTGCCACGTTAAGCAGCTTGTAGAAAAAGACCCAAAACCTAAGCAAACCGACCTTGCTGATGGCATTATTGACTATGCAAAGCTTTTAAGAGTGGCCAAAGATAATGGTATGAAGTACTATTTGGTTGAACAAGAGCAATATCCGGTAGATTCCATCACTTCTATGAAAAACGATGCGGCTTTTATGAAAGGCTTGAAAATCTAGAACATATATTTTTTTCTATGAAAAACTCTGGTAAAATTCTTGCTAGAGTTTTTCTTGTTATAAAATGCCAAAATACATTTTCGATTCCCCTGCTAAATTATTCTAAAGCCCTATTTTCCTTATTAGGACTTTATCCATTTCAAATATTGAAGCTCAAAAACCCCATGTGAAATTCGGGAGCGTTACACTAGACGAACTAAAAAAATATAAGAAAAATAAAGAAGTGGAACTTTTGCAAACCCTTAAATTACGAACCTAAAGAACATTCAGAAAAGAGAAGTTATTGTGAAAGTTATTGAAAACAGAGACGCTCAAGCTACTTTAAAATCCAAACATTTTGACGTGTCACAAGAACCTCAGTAATGAAACGCCACAGCTAAGCCGAACAGAAGCAATAGCCGGACAAAGCTTTGAACTTACCTGATTTTGAGATATCAGAGATTAGTCTTTTGTCCAAAAAAAATACTGTCAAAACTCATCGTAAAACCAATATAAATGCCACAACAATGCGGAAAGAGACTATTTATAAAGATCAAACATAATGACCAAGCACAAAAGTCATTACACCTGAAATTGAAGAACGTAAAATAAACCTCTTCTTAAACCCCAACTCTAAGATTTTTTTTTATCAAGGACCATCTAGAAATAGAGATTCGAAACTAGATACACTTTAGAGTATTTGCCTAAAGAAATCAATTTAAAGGAGAAATTCGGAGAATTTAAAATATAACCTTGGCAATTGAATACAAAATCTACATAGCGTTTCCTTAAAACAATTGGTGGAGAATATTTAAAATAATATTATGCTAAATGGATTGAATTTTTAAAACCCCTAAGTAAAGCTGACAACCAAAAAGCTGTGTTTGTGAAGAATCAATAACCCAAAAATCCTATATTTTTTCAATAAAAAATACCATTAAATAAAAAAAATAGAAATGCTTGTCGATAGAAAACTATAAATCATCTTTCAATTCGAGTTTTTAATAGAATAGCTCAAAAGTAATAATTTGGTATACATACATTTGTGCATCATTTATTCAACCAAGAAATACATCTTCAATATTTGAAGAGAAAAATGCCAGCCAAGTCGGTTGGTATTTTTTTTAGTAATTCCCATCGAAAACAAAAAGTTTTTACTCAAATCCAATTTCTTTTATATCTTTGCCACATGGAAAATTTCGTAGTATCTGCTCGTAAATATCGCCCGGTCACCTTTGACTCGGTTGTAGGGCAATCGCACATTACCACTACGCTACGAAACGCCATCAAATCCAATCAGTTGGCACAAGCCTTCCTTTTTACTGGACCTAGAGGTGTTGGTAAAACTACTTGTGCAAGGATTTTGGCCAAAACTATCAACTGTCTTGATGTTAGCGAAAAGACCGAGCCATGTAACAAATGTTCGTCTTGCAGAAATTTCGACCAAAATGCGTCTTTTAACATTCATGAATTAGATGCGGCATCAAACAATTCTGTAGAAGACATTAGGAATTTGATAGACCAAGTACGTTTCCCTCCGCAAGACGGAAAATACAAGGTTTACATCATAGATGAGGTGCACATGCTTTCGCAGGCGGCCTTCAACGCCTTCCTGAAAACCCTTGAAGAACCTCCTTCTTATGCCATTTTTATATTGGCCACTACAGAAAAACACAAAATACTCCCAACCATATTGAGTCGTTGTCAGATATTTGATTTCAACAGAATTCAAATCAAAGATATGGCTGAGCACTTGGCTAGTATTGCGGTAAAGGAAAACATCAGTTTTGAGGAAGAAGCTCTTGAACTCATAGCACTCAAAGCTGACGGTGGACTTCGTGATGCCCTGTCGATGTTTGACCTAAACGTAACTTTTTCGTCAGACAGAAAGCTGTCTTACAAAGACGTTTTGGAGAATCTCCACGTTCTAGACTACGATTATTACCTCCGAATGTTGGACGTACTTCATAATGGAGACATATCTCAAGTACTCCTCATTCTTCATGAAATCATATCGAAAGGTTTTGATGTACATCAGTTTGTGGTAGGCCTAAATGAGCATTTCAGGAATATCCTAGTAAGCAAAGAGCCTTCAACCTTGGAAATTCTGGAATTATCAGAAACCACAAAACAAAAATACGTAGAGCAAGCCAAAAGGATTTCTACGAGTTTCTTGATGTCTGCTCTTAGCGTGGGCTCAAACATTGATATAAACTTCAAGTCGTCAAAAAATCAGCGATTACACGTTGAAATTGGTCTTTTGAAGCTTTCTCAAATCAACGCCGTACTTAATTTGGCAGGTCTTCCAGAAGGTGAAGGCCAAAAAAAAAAGTTGATGGAGGCCTGATAACACCAACAATTACGGGAGTAATTGCAGCCCCGGCACAAACGCATATCACCACCATTCCACAAGCCAAGCAGATCAATGAGCCTGCCGCAGTAGTTTCTCTTCCAATCAAAAAAACAGGTTTAAAATCCTTCAAATCGGTATTGGCTATGGAAGAGGAAGCTAGCTCCGAAACCAAAATAGTGGGTCAAAACCAGGTAACAAGCTCTTATCAAACCAAAGAATTTACAAAAGCCATGGCCATAGGCGTTCTGGCAGATTTTGCCGACAGTCGCACTAGTCAAACACAAAAAATGGTAGTAACTCGGGATTTTGAATTAATCAAAAACGAACTAACTTTTAAACTTCCAAACAAAATCCTCTTCGATATTTTCTTTGAAATAAAGCAGGATTTAACAGACCTTCTAAGAAAAAAACTGCACAACGGAGAAATTCAGATAGACGCCATAATAACAGCAGAAGAAACCAAAGCCAAGCCAAGAACCGAACAAGAGAAGTTTGAATCTATGGCCGAGAAAAATCCTGAACTTTGGAAACTAAAAGAAGCTTTGGGCTTGGATTTGTCGTTTTAGGGAAACTTTTCTGACGAAAAATTTAATAACGAATCCATAAATTTTACAACAATCACTTCAGATTTATCCTATTAGTTTGATATTCAAAAAAAAGAATACCGAAATATCCGTGTCATATCCGTATAATCCGTGTTCCAACCATTACTTCTTCCTGAAAATCATCAAACCAACAACAGTGATAAGGCCATTCAAGAGTAAATTCTCGAAACCAAAAATATAACCCGTGTATTTTTCGATAAGTATTACCGCAAAGTAGGTAATAATGGGTGAGGCCACACAAATAAACGGCACGTACTTGTCAATCACGTTTCGTTTGGTATAAATTCCATAAGCAAAAAGACCTAAAAGTGGCCCATAGGTATAGCTAGCTATTTTATATATGGCAGAAATAACATCAGAATTATTCAGAACATTAAAGATCAAAATAACGACGACGAAAATAACAGAGAATCCAATATGAACCCGGTTCTTAATTTTGATTCTCTCTACTTCTGTTTTATTTTCAACATTCATAAAATCAATAGAAAATGCTGTAGTTAAGGCTGTTAAGGCAGAATCCGAACTTGCGTAAGTAGCGGCAGTTATACCTATCAAAAAGGTTACGCCTACCAAAATGCCCGCCATGCCAAAACTAGGATCACTAAACACTTTCAAGGCCATCATTGGATACAAATCGTCTGTATTGGTTGGTGTTTGTATTCCTTTTTGGGCAGCATACATATACAATAAAGCTCCCAATCCGAGGAACATGATATTCACAAACACTAAGGTTATTGTAAACCAAAACATATTTTTCTGAGCCTCTTTTATGTTTTTGCAGGTCAAGTTTTTTTGCATCAAGTCTTGGTCCAAGCCAGTCATTACAATGGCAATAAAAGCACCGCTGATGAACAATTTGAAGAAGTTCTTGGCATCGCCCCAACCACCGTCAAAAAAGAAAGTTTCGGACATTGGGCTACTATAAACTTGACTAATCATTTCTCCAAAACTCAGATTCAACTGATTGGCAATCAGATAGATAGTCATTGCAACCGCAGTGATCAGAAAAAAAGTCTGTAAGGTATCGGTGATGACGATGGTTTGAATGCCACCTTTGAAAGTATATACCCAAATAAGTGCAATGGTGAAAATAACAGAAAGCTCAAACGGAACACCCAAGGGGTCATAAATAGCTATTTGTAAGACTTTAGCAGCAATAAAAAGTCTAACAGCCGAGCCTAAAGTTCTTGATAAAAGAAAAAATGCTGAGCCAGTTTTGTAAGACCAAAAACCATAGCGTGTATTTAAATATCCATAGATTGAGATGAGATTTAACCTATAATACAAAGGCATGAGAACTGTGCCAATAAAAACATAACCCGCCGTAAAACCCAAAACCATCTGAAAGTAAGAGAAGAACTTTACACCCACCGCACCAGGAACAGAAACAAACGTAACTCCCGAAATACTCGTGCCAATCATTCCAAAAGCTACCAACCACCAAGGCACAGATTTGTTTGCAGTAAAAAACGAATTAGAATCGGCTCCTTTGGAAGTTTTTATGGAAATTATTATCAAAATAAAAAAATACACGAATAAAATACCAAGTGCTAAATAGGGCGTCATAGATATGGGTTTAATGAAATGTTATGACAAATATGTGCTAAAAAAATTGAATTTTGTGAGCGAAACTTGAATTTTTAATAAAAATCTGCAAATTCCAAACCAATTGTTTTCAGTTATAGTTGAATAATTTGTTCGGAAATAGCCCATAGTTTTTCAAAAACCTGATAAATTTGTAAAAAAAACCGAAAGGAAGTATAGTATGAAGTTTGCTCCACAGACAGACGTAGAGGTTTTGATTGAAGAGGAAGTTGTTGTTGATGAAATAAAACTATATTCTATCGTTGTTTTCAACGACGAGGTCAATACTTTTGACCACGTAATAGACACGCTCATAGATGTTTGTGAGCATTCGCAAGAACAAGCCGAACAGTGTACGCTAATTATTCATTTCAAAGGCAAATGTTCGGTAAAAAATGGAGATTTTGAAGAACTCAAACCCATCAGAAATGCCATTTGCCAAAGAGGGATATCTGCTGAAATTTCACTTCGATAAACATAGAATAGCTTGAACTACCCTTCGAAATTAATAGAAGATGCCGTAAATGAGATTGCTAAGTTGCCAGGAATAGGTAAAAAGTCGGCTTTGAGATTGGCTTTACATTTGCTTAAGTCCGAAAAAACGCAAACGCACAATCTCAGTAATTCATTAATAAATCTGGTAGAAAAAACAACATACTGCGTAGCTTGCCACAACATATCTGATGCCGAAATATGCCAGATTTGTGGCTCACACAGAAGAGATTCGAGCATATTGGCCGTAGTACAAGACTCCAAAGACGTGCTAGCTATAGAAAACACCAGTCAGTTTCAAGGCAAATACCATGTTTTGGGTGGAATCATCTCCCCTATTCTAGGCATTGGCCCACAAGACCTTAACATCGAGAGTTTATTATTAAGAATCCAGAACAATCCCGAAATCAAAGAAATAATTCTTGCCCTTAGCCCAACCATGGAAGGCGATACCACAGCCTTTTATATTAGAAAAAAACTCAAAGACCTAGCCGTAAAAATTAGCACCATCGCTCGAGGAATTCCTATCGGCGGCGATCTGGAATATACCGACGAAATCACGCTTGGCAGGAGTATCTTGAGTAGAGTGGAGTTTTGAAAAAGAATTTATCGAGAACAGTAAATCTTTGTGTGCCTTTGTGAAACCTTCTGGGAGCCTTTGAAATAACTTACAATATTGGTTGAGAACCTGTACAAAAAAACAACTCAAAATACACATATAAATATATTTTCATGTGCAAAAGTCATGTCAATCTTGTCTTAGACCTCGCAAAGAACTTAGTTCAAATCAGCTTTTCAAGCTCATTCAGTTAAAAGGTAGGACAAGTTTTAAGACACAAAAGTGTTCTAAAAAATCCATTTGTTCATAAAAAAGTAAGGCCTAATTACATCAAATAAAAACTTTCCATGCAATTTTTCAGCATAGTTTGCATATTTTCTTTAAATTGAGGTTTCAATTATTTTAATACAACAATCATGACAAGGAAAGATTTTGTTTCTTCATTGTTTCTTGGGTTTATTGGCACCAAAACAATTGCCAATACCAGCACTGATTTTTTCAAAACAGCAGATGCGTTTTCATTGCCCGTTTTGCCTTATGCTTATAATGCTCTAGAACCGTTTATTGATGCTCAAACGATGGAAATTCACCATGGTAAACATCACCAGGCCTACGTAACTAACCTCAACAAAGCCGTGGCAGGAACTCCAAACGAGTTTACACCGCTGATAGATATTATAAAAAACATCAGCAAGTCGTCTGTTGCTGTCAGAAACAACGGAGGTGGACACTGGAACCATTCGTTTTTCTGGGAAATTCTTTCGCCAAAAACTACAAGCCCATCGACTAAATTGATGGCGATGATAAATAGAGATTTCGGTAGTTTGGAAAAAATGCAAGAAGACTTTAACGCCGCTGCAACGAGCAGATTTGGGTCGGGCTGGGCTTGGTTAATTGTGCAAGACAACAAACTGAAAATAAGCTCAACCCCAAACCAAGACAATCCGCTGATGGACGTTACTGAGGTAAAAGGAACGCCAATATTGGGTCTAGATGTTTGGGAACATGCCTATTATCTTAAATATCAAAACAAAAGAGCCGATTATATAAAGGCTTTCTGGAATATCGTAAATTGGGATAAAGTTGAGAATAATCTCAAAACTGCATAAAATTCTTAACAGCAGGTACTTACTTGTGGAACCTGCTGGTATTTTTTAGCTACTAATCCCCCCTTTAAATCATTATTTTTGATATTTAGCGGTCAAATATTTTATTTTGGAGACGAAAAAAATTAGATACATAATATTTTTAAAGGATGTTTTAATTCTTTCTTTGACCTGTTTCGGTGGACCACAGGCACACTTTGCTATGTTTATTAAGCGTTTGGTTTTGCAACACAGATACGTCACCGAGGAGGAACTTATGGAAATGCAGGCCTTATGCCAACTCCTACCTGGCCCAACTTCAACACAAACTATCACAGCCATCGGGTTCAAATTGGGCGGAGCTAAGCTCTCCTATCTTACCTTACTTATTTGGATTTTGCCCGCTACCATTTTTATGGGCATAACCGCCCTAGGAATCTCATTTTTCGAAAAAGGTACACTTGTCAGACTCACCCAATTTATCAAACCCATGGGGGTGGCGTTTATTTTTTTTGCGGCTTATGTTATTGGTAGAAAAGTAATTATATCTAAAACTTCCGTTTGGCTAATGCTTTTGGCGGCCGTGTTGGGTTTTATGTTTAGGTCTCCCTATTTAACACCATTCTTGATTCTTTTCGGAGGGCTAGTTACTTCATCGAAATACCGTAAACAAGCTAGAATGGAGAGAAAACCAATCAAGATTCAATGGTCAAACTTTTTACTGTGGGCGGCTGTATTTGCCTTGGTTATTTTTGTTGGAACATTCACCAAGTCTTTACCTGTAAGGCTATTTGAGAATTTTTACCGAAACGGCAGTTTTGCATTCGGAGGAGGGCATATTCTCAAACCACTGCTGTTCAATGAGTTTGTGGAATTCAAGAAATACCTCAATGCTGACGAATTTTTATCAGGCATTGCTCTTGCCGAAATGATTCCCGGGCCTACATTTTCAATTGCTTCTTATGTAGGTTCGCTGTCTATGCGAAGCTGGGGCATGAGTGGTCAGATATTGGGCTCGCTAGTTGCTTCAGTTGGCATATTTCTGCCGGGCATTTTTATGATTTTCTTCGTCATACGTTTCTGGGAACAACTCAAACAGTTTAGAGGAATTCGAGCATCTCTAGAAGGCATCAATGCCACCTCTACTGGCTTAACCTTGGCATCAGCCATATCATTGTTTCAACCTATGGTGAGCAGCCCTGTCAACATTATTACAGTTTTGATTACACTTGGTCTTTTATATTCCGAAAAAATCCCCAGTTTCTTAATAATTATTGGTGGTATTTGCCTCGGAGCCTTCATTTAGAACTAATTTTACCCTAACCCTATGACAGATTTCTTTCTTTATTTCAAGCTAGGCTATCAACACATTACAGACCTTGCCGGTTACGACCACATGTTGTTCATCGTAGCACTTTGTGCGGTTTATGGTTTAACCGACTGGAAACAAATACTCTGGATAGTGACGTTCTTCACTTTAGGACACTCCATAACCTTGGCTCTTTCTGTTCTGAAAATCGTCAATATTGACTCAAACATTATTGAGTTTTTGATTCCCTGCACCATTTTCATAACTAGTTTTAACAATTTTTTCGAAAAAACACCCGAATCCATTTTGGTTAAAAAGCCGAAACCGTATCTGAAATATTTCTTCACAGTGTTCTTTGGACTTATACACGGGCTAGGATTTTCCAATTACCTCAAAAGCCTTCTCGGTCAGTCCAGCAACATAGTAGGTGAATTATTTGCATTTAACATGGGATTAGAAATGGGTCAATTAATTATTGTTTTTATCTTTATGCTGTTGAATTACATTTTTATAAACTTGCTCAATATTAAAAAAAGGGAGTTGAATCTAATAGTATCGGCCATGGTGGCTGGTATTACCATAAACCTCATCATCGAAAAATGGATATTTTAATTTTTAAACCTTCATATATGAAAAAAACGCTTCTTTTCCTTTTGATAGGAATATGGGCTCAGGCTCAGCAACCAACAAACTTCAACGCCAATACCGTTTTCGAACAAATGGGTTCGAGTTTACCTACACCAAATACTTACAGAACCGCAAGTGGGGCTCCTGGCAAGGAATATTGGCAACAAAAGGCTGATTATGATATCAAGGTAGAGTTGAACGATGAGGATCAGAGAATTATCGCTTCTGAAAAAATCACTTACTTCAATGCCTCACCAGATGCCCTTACCTACTTGTGGCTACAGCTCGACCAAAACAATTTCAACGAGAAGTCTGATGCAAGAACCACTCGCCAAACCGCCATAAGCCATGAAAGAGGCTCAAGTGGTGCTGCACTGAAAAGTTTATCCGACAAAACAGATAAAGAATACGGTTATTTGATTCAAAAGGTAACCGATAAACTTGGTAACAAACTCAAATATACCATCAACGGAACGATGATGCGTGTGGATTTGCCCGCACCATTGCTCAAAGGTCAAAATTTCGTATTTAATTTAGATTGGAGTTTTAATATCGTAGATGCAAACGCCCAAAGGGCAAGAAGTGGCTATGAATATTTCGAGAAAGATGGCAATTATCTTTACGAAATGGCACAGTGGTTTCCACGCATGTGTGTTTACGACGATGTGACAGGCTGGCAAAACAAGCAGTTTTTAGGTCAAGGTGAGTTTGCACTGGTTTTTGGAGACTACAAAGTAGCCATAACTGTTCCTAACGATATGGTAGTGGGTGCAACAGGGGAGTTACAAAATCAGAAAGAGGTACTCTCTGCCACGCAAATATCGAGATTGGCTCAAGCCGAAAACGCTACTACGCCGGTTTTGATTGTAAATCAAAGTGAAGCTGAGGTGGCTGAAAAAAATAAACCTACGGGTAAGAAAACCTGGGTTTATGTTGCCAAAAATGTTAGAGACTTTGCATTTGCAGCCTCTCGTAAGTTTATTTGGGATGCCATGAAAGTGGACGTTGAAGGCAAAAAGGTTTGGGCTATGTCATTGTATCCTAAAGAGGGAAATCCGCTTTGGGGGCAATATTCTACTAGGCTAGTTGCACATACACTTACCCAATATTCTAAGAGAACAATTGCTTATCCTTATCCGGTGGCTTATTCGGTGCATGGGCCTGTAGGTGGCATGGAATATCCAATGATGAGTTTCAACGGAGCTCGACCGCAAGCAGACGGAACCTACTCTGAAGACACCAAAAACTTTTTGATATTGGTGATTATTCATGAAGTAGGTCACAATTTCTTCCCGATGATTGTAAACTCTGACGAAAGACAGTGGTCGTGGATGGACGAAGGACTCAACAGTTTCTTAGAAGGGATAGTTTGTAGAGAATGGGACAGAGATTTTCCTGCCGATGGCATTGAGCCTCAGCACATTGTGCCCTACATGAAACTTGACGGAAGTAAACAAAACGCTATCATGTCGAGTAGCGATAATATTCTTCCTGGTACCTTTGGGCCAAATGCCTATTCAAAACCAGCAACTGGTTTGAATATTTTGCGTGAAACCGTTATGGGCAGAGAGCTTTTTGACTATGCATTCAAAGAATATGCACGCCGATGGGCATTTAAACATCCTACACCTGCAGATTTTTTCAGAACCATGGAAGATGCCTCTGCTGTAGACTTGGATTGGTTTTGGAAAGGCTGGTTTTATAGTGTAGATGCTTTGGATCAAGGTATTGCAGAAGTTGAATGGATGCAGGTAGATACGCAAAACCCTGAAGACACCAAACCATTGGCCAAGCAAACAGCCGAAGCAAAGAAAAAAACTTTGAGCAACATCAGAAACGAAAAAGACATTCCACAGTCTGTGGTTGAAGCCGACCCAACGATGAAGGATTTTTACAACAACTATGACCCGCTCAAGGTAACCGAAAGCGACAAAGCCAAGTATCAGAAATATTTGGAGACTTTGAGTCCAGAGGAAAGAAAATGGATAGAAGACAAAAAGCAGTTTTATGTATTGAAGATCAAGAATAAGGGTGGTTTAGTAATGCCTCTTATTGTTCAAGCTCAGTATGAAGACGGTACCACGGAGGATTTCAGATTCCCAGCCGAAATTTGGAGATTGAATAACAAAGAAATCAAGAAAACCATAACCACAACCAAAAAAGTGGCGAAGTTTAAACTTGACCCCTACTTTGAGCTACCAGATATTGACGACTCTGATAATGTTTATCCAAAAGAGCCTGAGAAGCCAACAAAGTTTCAGTTGATGAAACAACAAAGCCAAAGGCAGATGCCGAATCCAATGCAGGAAGCCCGCCAAAACGAGGCTGGGGCCGTTGGAGGAAGTGGAAAGAATTAAACTTCAGAAAATAACAAAAATAGACTCAGCCAAAAACTGGGTCTATTTTTTTATTCAAAAATATCGGTAAACTCAAAAGTATTTCCATCAAAAAGGCCTTTGTCGGATAATTTTAGAGAGGGAATAACCAATAAAGCCATAAATGAAAGGCTCATGAACGGCGACTTGAGAGTACAATTTAGCTGAGATTTGGCAAACTCATCAATCTGAGTATAATCTTTAGCCACTTCGTAACCGTCTTTGTCGCTCATAAGTCCGGCAATCGGCAAAGGTAAAACACCCATTTTCTCATCTGCTACAACAGATATTCCACCTTTTTCTCTCACAATGAGATTGATAGCCTGTTCAATGTCCTCATCGCTTGTTCCCACGGCGATAATATTATGGGAATCATGAGCAACCGAAGAAGCGATTGCACCATTTTTTATCCCGAAACCATTAATAAAAGCCAACTTTGGTTGATCTTCTTTATAGCGGTTGTAAACCACCAACTTCAGAATATCGTTTGTCGTCAAAAAATCGGCATCTCTTTGTGCCAAATCAAACAAAAAGGAGTCTGTAATTAACTGACCATCATTTACTTTAATAGTTTTTATAGATTTAGAATCTTTTGGAATCTCAATATTTAAATCTTCTGCTTTAATGGCTTTTGCACTGAAATTATTGACTTTTACGGCCTTAACATCCTGTATCAAGGTAACACCTTTACTGGCCACCAAGTTACCGTCTATATAAGTGGCAAGCACCTTGAAATCTTGCAAATTATTAACCTCAATAAAATCTGCCGGCTCGCCTTCACGCAACAAACCAATATTCAAATCGTAGTGTCTCACTGGATTGAGCGAAGCCATTCGGAGTGCTTTAAAAACGTTTACTCCACTTTCAACTGCCCTTTTAACGAGCAAGTTAATATGCCCTTCCACCAAATCATCAGGATGTTTATCGTCAGAGCAAAACATCATTTGAGCCGAATATTCGTTAGCCAGCGAAATTAGATCATTAAAATTCTTTGCCGCACTACCTTCTCTGATTAGCACCTTCACTCCCATTTCCAATTTTTCTTTAGCCTCATCATAGCTAAAACACTCATGGTCCGTGGTTATGCCATAGGAAAAATATTTCTGCGATTGTTCGCCCCGAAGGCCAGGAGCATGTCCATCAATAGGTTTATGATATTTTTTGGCAATGGCTAACTTCGCCAAAACCTCTTCATTTTCATAAATAACTCCCGGAAAATTCATCATTTCGGCCAAGTAACCTATTTTGGGATTAGCCATGAGGTATTCGATATCATCTACGGAAACTATGGCACCTGCAGTTTCAAATTCGGTGGCTGGCACACAAGATGGAGCCCCAAAACAAAATTTAAACGGAATCTTTTCACCATTTTCTATCATAAACTCTACGCCCTTCGTTCCGAGCACATTGGCAATTTCGTGTGGATCCGAAACCGTACCCACTGTGCCATGCACCACCGCTATTTTACCGAATTGACTTGGTACGAGCATTGAACTTTCTATATGTACATGGGCATCCACAAAACCCGGAAGGAAATATGGGGCATCGGGAATTTCTTCCTTGGTTCTCACTATATTAAAAATACGGCCTTCAAAAACCGATATTACTCCAAAAAATATAGAATTGTCAAAAATGTTAACAATATTACCTTCGTATTTTTTCATCTAATTATTATTTACAGCTAAGATATAATCGCCAGAAAATGATTCTTTACCTGTGTTTCTAATTCTTAGCTTCAGATATTTGATTAAACTTTGACATAAGAAAAGTGGATTCAAAAAAATCAGTATTCTTTAGACCGCACCAATACTTTATTAAAGCTATTACTAATTATATGCAAATAACATAAATTGTATTTCAGGCTCAAAATATAACTATCAATTTTAGGCAGGAAGAAACCTTCACTTTAAATACATTTACTTTTTTATCAGGATTTTTTTAAATATTTCGAGTTTCTTTAATTTCGCAATGAACTAATTACGAATCAATTAAAGCCGATAGTGGTTTTAAGTATTTGGAGATTTATTTTAGGTATAGATTTTCTAATCATAACCCAAAAAAAAACAATTAAGTGAACAATTATCAACAAAAATGAAATTAGTACAATTACAGACGACTTTATTGAAGTAACCTAATCCGAAAATACTGAGGGTAGTTTAATTCCATCAATTCCTTTTACTGTTGGTGTTTTAAATAGAAACATTTCACAAAGTCGGCAAAAATCATATTCTATCTCTTGACTTTCT
>CAMCYZ010000064.1 GCA_945885545.1 Spirosoma fluviale | reverse complement strand
ATAGGCTTTTAAATAATCAATTACATTTTCCATAATTATATATTTTATTTAGTTAGGTAAAATTTCAAAAGGATGAGCGTTTAAATGATATACCAAATATAATACAATCAAAACAATTAACGAATAAAGAAATCGTAATGGCTTTTCTTTGCACCATAAAAACCAAGTGTAAACAATTGCGACAATTATCAGAACCATAAAAACTTTTTTTATGGCGTCCACAATACTTTTTTCATTTTTGGCCATAGAGGAAAGGATTTGAATTGATATTATAATTATTTCAACAAAACTAAAGTACTGTTAAGACAAAAAATGGCAAAGTTCTTTTTTAACTTTGTTATTATAAATAGATTCTTGTGGAAGATTACAGCAAAAAAAAGCTCTACAAAAAAATCATCGTTAAACTCCTTAGAGAAAGGAAACTATCTTTAGAGGAGCTCATGGCTGATTTAAATACTGTTTTGGAAGTCAACTATGGCTTTGAGCCTGTCTCAAGGAGAACCTTTGATAGGGCCAAAGAAAGTTTAATTGAGAATGGTTATCATATAAATTCCCGAAAATTTAACGGAAGAAACTATTTTGTATTGGAAGGCTATCCGGAAAATGTGCATCTTACAGAGGAAGAAAAGCTTACCTTTCCGCTTCTTATTGGATTGTTAGACACAGAAAAGAACATGAACGCTGTAGGTTGGCTTAAATCGGCTTTAATGGATGAATTTGATTATAGCAACGAAGATTTAAACCCCTATCCTTATTTTGTTCACGTTCAACCCACTTTAAGTAGCCAAGACAAATTGCTCATCCTTGCTGGACAAATTATTGAATACATCAAAAAAGGGCAAGCCATTTTATTTCAATACCAAAAGAGAGGGTTTACGGAATTTAAACAAGTAGCTCCTTTACAAATTCGGTATTATGATAACAGATATTATCTTTTGGCGAGTACGATTGACGATACAACCTATCAGCCAACTAACTTACTGCAGACTTTTACATTGGATATGTTTGTAGAAAAAAATGTAAACCCCGCCGTGGATGAAAGAGACGAAAACGCTGTAGATCCAAAATACATATTCTTTGATTATGCTGCTTTGTATAAAGCTACACGTTTAGAAGAATTACTGAAGCATAGCTTGGGGATTTGGTATGATTGGAAAGAAAACAAGCTCAAAACCTTTAGATTAAAATTTACAGAATGGGCGATGGGGATTGTAAAAAATAAAAAAATCCATCCTTCCCAAAAAACAATTCAAGACTCTCCCGAAAACTTAATTATTGAAATTACTGTATGGGAAAACCACGAAATTGATTATTTCTTGGGAAGGTTTGGGGATAAATGTGAGCGGTTGAATTGATTATCACAATTCACTCAAGAACAGCTTTAAATCTTGAGCTTGTTTGGCACCATGACCACCATGGTTTAACCATAAATTTAGCCAACCGTTAATAGGGTTAAGAAAGGGTTTATAATTATCAGATAGAGAATAAAACACATTTTCAATTTTATTATCTTCTATATATTTTTTTACAACCTCCTGAATTTGATTATCTGCCCATTTTTTACCACCTCGTCCAATTTCTAAATGATAATCATTTATATAATCATCGTGTTTTATAATACCGTATAAACCTGAAATAATTAATAAATGTAAATTACTATTGTCAATGTTATATTCATATAACTTTATCATTTCAGGGTTATAAAAAGGAGATCCTTTACTTCCATAAACTTCTAGGGCTTTACGTCTATTATTTTCATTAATTGATTCCATAAAATAATCCCTATCAACAGTTGCACCATTCCTTTTTTTCTCGTTAAAATAACTATCAGGTAATTTATCTTTATAAAAATCAAGTCTTGATTTTCTCAAATCATCAAGACTTTTACCAAAATCATAGTTAACATATTCACCATTATGTAAATCATTTGGTTGCCAAGATTTTGCGTCACAACATCCAATAATTAAAAGTTTATTTTTTTTCTTATCTTTAATCTTATCCCAATCTAAAGATTTTATAATATCCTTAATTTTTTCTCCAGCCGTTATATTGTCCTTTGGCTCAGTTAATTTACTACTTCTTTCTTTAGCCCCTTTGATAGATTCTGATTCATAACTCGATTTCTTATCTAAAATTCCTAAATTATTTCCTTCTGAGAAATGTTTGAGTACCAAATCAGATAATTGTTGTGTAGTCTGCCCTTTAAATAAATTTAATGGTAAATTATTTTGCCTAATATATTTTATTAGCATTGCGGATTTATTACCTATAAATAAAATTCCATTTATATAAAGTATTGGTTTATCATGTCGATAATATGTTAGTTTAAATATGCTATTTTCTAACTCAAATGTATGTTCGTTAATTCTTGGCACAATTTTTTTTATTAATTTATTGGAGAAACTCTAACTGTAATTTCTTTTACATTATTATCTTTCATCCATTGTAAAATAACAACTGATCTTTTGTTTATGTTGTCAGAAGAAGTATTACTGAAGTAAGTATAAATGTTTTGACCTTCGGTATTCTTCCCCGTTACCCTTTGCCATTTTTTAAAAACTTTATCACAATTATTTGAATCCCAAATGTCGATTTTGCATTTTCCAGACGGTAAACCTTCTATTCCTCTTGTAACTAACGCAATATCCTGCTCACTAAATACAAAATACTCCAAACACCCGTTCACTTCGGTTAAAATCTGTTCTTCGTATGAAATTTTCTTTTCTGTAGGAAATTTGTTGTTTTTCATAATTAATTCACTTTCTCCAAAGCATTTTATTCTATTTAAAGTGTTATTTTTTACAATAATTCTTCTTTTCTTATAATCTTGCGTTGTATTACTTTGTGCATTGGCTCTAGCATTTGGATTGTTTTTTAAATTCAACAAAGGTTTTAACCCTTTAATTAATACTTTCTCATCATTTTCTATTAATGACTTATCATCAGAATATTCAATCCAAAATACTTTCATGTAATTCTTCAAAAAATCATTAACCTTAATTTCAGTATTTTCCAACATTAAATCATCTGATAAGAGAGCTCCAAGACCAGATCTCAATGTTGATAATGTTCCATGGCAAATATTGGACTCTATATGTTTTTGATTTATATGCCATTCAAACCTTTTGGAAAGATTGCTATTTCCTTCTTTTCCAGTTCCAGCAGTTCCCAAATAAACTAAATCATATTTTACGCCTTCAATAGCTATAGAGTATTTTGGCTCAATAGGATTAGCACTTACAAAATCACTCATCGCTATGTAGCCATCTTGCTGCATAAACCAGAAATAAATACCTTTGGATTTAACATTAGGTATTGCATCTACATGAGGAACAAATGATTTTTTTGATAAAAGATTTTCATTTAACCAATTTGTTAATTCATTAAAATCTGCATTTGGATTGATTGCCATAATTTAAGTTTTTGAAATTCAGATTGCAAACATATAAAACCTCCCTGGTTTTATCAAATCCAACTTTGCCAATTATTGTCCAGTCACTTTTTTACTTTTGCTTTTATAATCAACTATTTACGCAAAATAAAAACATCTTTGAAGAAATATAAGCAGTTACTTATAAAAGACAGATCTGTTCTGAAATCGTAACAGATTACAGAATAACAAAGCATCTCCACAAACAAGTACATCTTTACCAAAGCCTAGATTTATCTGAACTTTATGGTTAAATTTTCAAGTAGTTATGGTGATTTATTTTATATATTTTCGGTGAATGTAGACATTACCTTTTGGTTTGAGATATTTCAAAACTACCAGTTTTTAGGAACTAAATAACCTAGTAGAAATCCTCCTTCTCCTATCAATGGCTCTTTGATTTGATCTAATATTTTGAGTATTCTAATCTTTACAACTCGCTTCTTCAAATCCCTGTAGCTACCTTCGGTGTATAATTCAGCTCTAAGATGGCTATAGCATCGTCGGAATGTAGAGCAAGTTTTACTTGCAATTTTACGGCTTTTAGTATTTAGACCAAACAGATGTTTTTTTCGGCCTCAAACCGATTCAGTGCTGTCGCTGTTATAAAAATAAAACGCTGTTCAAGAGTAATTTTGGGCTTCGAAATATAGTCATAGCACGTGGTTCTCGACAGCTTCGTTGGTAAGCTTTAAACTTTCCTGCTCACCTATGCTCGAACAGACAGGTATAGTCGTTCAACTTCAGAATATTAGATGTGGTAGCCAAGTTTACAAAAAAAATTTAGCACAAACGCAATTCACAATGGTATTTCAATCGCTCAGCCAGTTGCATCCTTATTGTTTTAGTCAACATTCCGCCGAAATACCACAACTGATTATAGGGCTATCAAAAAAATACTTGCAATAATTTCAAAGAAAATATAATAAATTAAACAACAAGTGTAAATTTGACGTTTAATTCTTTCTTTTAGTATTTCAAGCCTATTCTCACTTATTCAAACACCAAAATGAAACGCTCAAAGCTTAAATATTTACTACTTGCTCTTAGTTCATTGTTTATGTTTTCTGCCGCCACTGCACAGCAGAAATCTGGCACGCTCAAAGACGCCTTTAAGGCTGATTTCCTCATTGGCACTGCACTTGGTGCCCATCATATTCTTGAAAAAGACCCCAAAGCTAATGAGCTTATCAAGAATCAATTTAATGCCATCACGGCCGAAAACCACATGAAGTCGATGAATATTCACCCCGAATGGGACAGATACGATTTCTTTTTGGGAGATAAATTTGTAGAATACGGACAGAAAAACAACATGTATATAGTGGGACATACCCTGATTTGGCATTCGCAATTGCCGCGTTTTGTGGGTAAAATAAAATCAGCGGATTCGCTCAAACTTTTTATGACTGACCACATCAACACTGTAGCGGGGAGATACACCGGCAAAATAGACAGCTGGGATGTAATAAACGAGGCCATTGAAGACGACGGCACGTTTCGGAAGTCCATTTTTTATAAATTGCTAGGCGAAGATTTTATAAAAATGTCGTTTGATTTGGCGGCAAAAGCTGACCCAAAGGCGGAGTTGTACTACAACGACTACAACAACGAACAACCCATAAAACGCAAAGCGACCATAGAAATGATCAAAAAACTCAAGGCTTCGGGCACCAAAATAGACGGCGTGGGCATACAAGGCCACTGGAGTATCAATAGCTTGAAAGTACAAGACATTGAAGACGCCATTGTAGAATATGCGGCCTTGGGCTTGAAAGTGGCTTTTACAGAATTGGATCTCACCGTTTTGCCCAATCCATGGGATTTGAAAGGTGCCGATGTGAACCAAAATTTTGAAAACAATCCAAAAATGAATCCGTATCCCAAGGAATTACCCGATTCGGTGCAGACTACTTTGGCACAAAAATATGAGGAGCTTTTTAAGGTTTTCCTGAAACACCAAGACAAAATAGACAGAATAACGTTCTGGGGAGTTGCAGATGGGCACTCTTGGTTGAATAGTTGGCCGGTGAGAGGTAGAACCAATTACCCTTTGCTTTTTGACAGAAACTTTGAGCCGAAAAAAGCCTACCAAGCTGTTATGAACTTAAAAAACACCAAACCTAATCTGTAAAATCATGAGGCAAGAATCTCAAAAACTATCTGTTCTGGAGAAAGTGGGCTACAGCTTGGGCGACCTAGCCGCCAACTTGGTTTTCCAAACTCTGGTAACGTATTTGGCCTATTTCTACACCGACATTTATGGCTTAAAAACCGAAGACGCCACTTTGGTGACCCTTTTTGTGGGCTTGTTTGCCGCCTTTGTCTTTAATCCTGTGATGGGGGCCATTGCCGACCGAACCAGCACACGCTGGGGCAAATTCCGTCCTTGGATATTGTGGACAGCCGTTCCGTTAGGCGTCACAGCATTACTGGCCTTCAGTACGCCTGATTTTGAATACAGCGGCAAAGTGATTTATGCAGTAATAACGTATAGCTTATTGCTTTTGCTCTACGCTGCCAACAATTTGCCGTACTCAGCACTGAGCGGCGTTATAACGGGCGACATGTCCGAGCGAAACAGTATGTCGGCTTACCGATTTGTGGCCGTCATGTTCTCGCAGTTTTTTGTACAGGTATTTATGTATAACCTCATCCTGAAAGCGGGTGATGGCAACAAGGCCGTGGGTATAGAGAAAGTAATGACCATTTTGGCCATTGTGGGTACTTTGATGCTTTTGGTTACTTTTTTCACTACCAAAGAGCGTATCGTTCCAAAACCAGAACAAAAATCGTCTTTAAAAGAAGACCTCGGCGATTTGTTCAAAAACATTCCCTGGACTATCATGTTGGTGGTTACTACTCTGGTGTTTGTAACCTTGGCCATGAAAGGCGGTTCTTATGTATATTATTTTGAAAACTATGTTGATATACTAGAACTTACGGCCTTTCTTGAACCCATGAAAAGCTTCCTTCCTGCCTTCGAAAACGACATTTCAATGGGATTGGGCGTATTCAACGGTGGCGGAATTTTAATAGGTCTGATAGGTATTATGCTTTCTAAAAAATTTGCCGATAAATACGGAAAAAGAAACGTTTTTGGAGGTTCGTTATTTATTTCTACTTTGTTTATCATTTTCTTTTACTTTTTCCCTCCAACATCTATCGGCCTAATGTTTGGCTCACAGATTTTACACATGTTTTTTTACGGCATCAGCACGCCTATCTTATGGACCATGATTGCCGACGTAGCGGATTATTCGGAATGGAAAAATAACCGAAGAGCCACAGCCATCATATTTTCAGCCATGATGGTAGGTCTAAAAGGCGGCTTGAGCATAGGGAGTTCACTTTTGACCATGATTTTGGGCGTATTTAATTACCAAGCCAACTCGGAAGTAGGACAGTCAGCCGAAACCATCAACGGCATAAAATTACTCGTGAGCGTTTTCCCTGCCATACCATTTCTGTTAGCCTGCGGTTTGTTGTTTTTCTATGAAATAAATAAGACCATGGAGCTACGAATAGAAAGTGAATTGAAGGAGAGGCGGTAATTTGATTTGAGATTGTATCGGGTGGCGTTCCGCTGAGATTGATTTGATTTCGAAAGTTTTATTTACTATTGTTTTAAAAATATGTTTTTCCAAGAATTCAGTGAATCTAAAAAAACCACTTTCGAACATTCTAACTTACCAACTTACTAACTTACCAACTTACTAACTTTCCAACTTACTAACTTACCAACTTACTAACTTTCCAACTTACTAACTTTCCAACTTACTAACTTTCCAACTTACTAACTTTATAACTTACTAACAAACAAAATGCCCGAGGATAGTATAGAACACATTGATTTTGACGATTTGAACAAGAGAGCTATTTCGCAGCCATTGGTCAAACACATTTTTACGGCCGATCCATCTGCCCATGTTTTTGATGGAAAGATTTACATTTACCCCTCCCACGATGTGGATGCAGGTGAAGCTTTTGACGATTTGGGAAGCCATTTTGCGATGGAAGACTACCACGTAATTTCGATGGAAACTATTGATAGTGAAGCCGTAGACCACGGAGTAGCTTTACATGTCGATGATGTGCCGTGGGCAGATAAACAAATGTGGGCTCCCGATGCCAACGAGAAAGATGGAAAATATTATCTTTTTTTCCCAGCCAAAGGCTATGACGGGATATTCAAAATAGGCGTTGCAGTAGGCGATTCTCCAGTTGGACCATTTAAGGCTCGACCGGAACCTATAAAAGAGAGTTTTTCGATAGACCCCGCTGTTTTCAAAGATGAGGAAGGGGCATATTATATGTATTTCGGCGGAATTTGGGGTGGACAATTGCAACGTTGGAGAGAAGGAAAGTTCAATGCAGACGCTCCTGAAAGTCCAATGGCTCATTTACCTACTGATAACGAGCCCGCTCTATGTCCGAAAGTAGCGAAAATGACAGACGATCTTTTGGAGTTTGCTCACGAAGCCAAAGATATTTTAATTTTAGACGAAAGCGGTCAGCCTCTGTTAAATGGCGACAACGAAAGACGATTCTTCGAGGCGGCTTGGATGCATAAATACAACGGAAAATACTATTTCTCTTACTCTACAGGCGATACCCATTTTATTTGTTACGCCATTGGCGATAACCCTTATGGCCCATTCACCTATACCGGACGCATTCTTGAACCCGTGGTAGGTTGGACTTCGCACCATTCCATTTGTGAAGTATCAGGCAAATGGTACCTGTTTTATCACGATTCCAGCCTATCTGAGGGAGTTACGCATCTAAGAAGTATAAAAGTAGCAGAAATAACTTACAACGCAGAAGGAAAAATCAACACCCTACAACCCTATTCGTAATTCAAACCTGTACGAATCACACTATTTGCTGAAGGTTTTTCAACTAGAGATGGTTTCTAATCCAGTTTCTGATAAATTTTTTCAGTAAACTTTGTGGTTTTTTTCAAAAAATATCTCACTTTTTGAAAAAAAACCTAAAACTCCAAATAAGGTTCTATTTTCGAAATAGTGGCTTCGTCTAGAATTTTGATTTGCTTTAAATCTTCAGCATTTTTGAAATTACCATGTTGTTTTCTGTAAGCTACAATGACTTTTACTTGGTTGTATTTCAAGTAAGGATGCCTAAAATTCTCCAAGTCATTGATTCTTATTTTCTTCACTTTGGTATTTAAGACGGCATATTTCTTAAGTTCTGGCAAAACCAATGGATCAATACCATACGTTTCACCCACCTGATCAACAGAATGAAAACCACCTAGTATATCCCTGTATTTCATTATTCTGCTGGCAAAAACCTTCCCTATTCCTTTGATTTGCATCAGCTGCGTGGTATCCGCGGTGTTGATATCGAATTTTGCAATCGCAAAATCCTTCTTCGGAGCATACGCAGGTTTATCTTCGGCAATTACCCGATGCTCGTCAAAATCTGTCATTTTTTTATCCATTTTCGATGGTAAACTTACCAAGTTTTCAACCTCTGCATAAAGTTCATGTTTCATGGAGTAGATCTTAAGCATATCTTCTTTATACTTAAATTTACCACCTTTGCTTCTATAATTAATGATGGTTTTGGCCAAGTATTTCGGGAAGCCCAAGCGTTCAAATTGCTCATTGGTAGCCACATTCGGGTCAAAACTAAACCTTTCGACTTTCTTTGAAGACTTTTTGTCAGAAGAACCATAATCTACCCATTTATTTTTGCGTTCCTCGGTTTTAGGTATCTCTGTTTTGCCGTAATCTTCTATTAATATTTCGCTTTGCTCATTGGCGGTATAAGTAGAATAAGAATAATAAAGCAACAAATTCACGAAGATGATTACAAAAAACAGTAAAGCACTTTTGGCTTCGTTGTGTGTAAGTTCAAATTGGTCACGAATGGCGTTGAGTAGTCGTTTCATATCTGTGTTAATTTCACCGCTAAGACGCCAAGTCGCTAAGAGTTTTATGTTCTCAAATATGACTTAGTGTAGCTAACGGTGGTTTATATTCTGTGTTAATTTCACCGCTAAGACGCCAAGTCGCTGAGAGTTTTATGTTCTCAAATATGACTTAGTGTAGCTAACGGTGGTTTATATTCTGTGTTCATTTCACCGCTAAGATGCCAAATCGCCAAGAGTTTTATGTTCTCAAATATGACTTAGTGCAGCTAACGGTGGTTCATATTTTGTGTTAATTTCACCGCTAAGACGCCAAATCGCTTAGGGTTAACCTTCTTCTTGTCTTTTGGCCTTACTTTTGGTGCTTTATGTGCATAAAAAAACCTTTACCGAAATTAGTAAAGGTTTCCTAAAATTCAAAATCTCATCATTTACTTTTTAAATTCTATCTTTGAAATCCCAAAAAGAGGTTTACCATCTGCTTTGGCATTTTTAAACAGAAAAACCAAATCTTCAGGTTTTCTATTCATGGTATTCAAACTTATTTCTTGCGGGGTCATATTCACATCCGGGATTACTATTTCTCCTAAAAGACTGCCAGTGGCACTGCCCAATCGGATTTCTATGGTTCCCCCTACTGCCTGACCTTTCTGAGCAAATGCAGATACAGAAATTTTGCTAATTCCAGATAAATCTATCTTTTCATAAGTCGCTGACGAATTGTTGTTGGCAATCAAAAGATCACCTAATGGCTCCAACTTGAACTTATCGGTATTCTCAGATTTATCATAGTTCGTAGCTTTTATTACCGGTGACTTCACGGCCAAAGTTTTAGAACTTGTGATAGAACCAACGGTTTTACCTCCTTTGTCTGTATAAGTTGCTTGTATGATATAAGCTCCTTCTTTTTTAGACTTGTGGTCGTTGGCCGCATAACTTCCGGCTAAAGGTTTAGAAAGTGCCTTGGGGTCTTTGATAGAAAGAATATACTCTACAATTTCTTTGGCCTCTGTTTGGTTTAACTGCGGGTGAGCCGCCATAGCTTGCTCGCCCCATACACCACCACCACCGGCAATGATTTTATTAGAGAGCATCTTTATATTGGCCGCTGTCTTTTTGTACTTATCTGCTATGTCATAATAAGATGGTCCAATCGATTTTTTTTCTTTGGAATGACAAGCTGCACAATCGCTTTTCTCTATGTGACGCTTTCCAATCATAAAAGACTCGTTGGATTTGTGGCCCTGCTCTAGCACAGTTTTGTCGTAGCCTTCCAGGTAATTGATACTCACCATCACATCTTCAGGACTAATGCCTTTTGCCAAGCTCCCATCCTCTTTGTCTACTACACTTACTTCGTAGTCTATCGTATTGTCCAACACAAACGATTTGTTAGACTTTATTTTTATATCTACTACAGGCACGGCATTGCCCACTTTTATCTTTATGGTTTCATAACTCTCGTTTCCTACCGCATCCTTCACCGTTAGCTTCACGTCATAAATACCCGGCTTAGCAAAACTTATGACTGGGTTGGCCAATTTAGAGTTTACAAGACCCTTGCCAAATGCCCAATCAAATGTAATTTTATCGTTATCATAGTCAGTAGTACCAGCAGAGTTAAACTTCACTACCAATGGAGCAGCCCCCTCAGTGACACTTGCCGATACTTTCACTACAGGCTTTCTGTTTCCTGCATTGTATTCGATTTTCGACAACTGAGCTTCTTCATTCTGAGCAAACCAATTCATGCCGTATTCGAGGGTGTACAAAACACCGTTTTGGCTAAAGGCCATGTCCATCGGATGATAAAACTTTGTGCTAGGCATAAATCTTTCCATTCCAACATAATTGCCGTCTTTGTCCAATGTTACGGCTATAATCCAATCTCTCATCCACTCGTATGCGAAGAATTTATTATCAAAATAATTAGGAAACTTACCCTCAGCGTTTTTATACTCCTCAGAATGATATACAGGTCCGCCCATTGGATTTGCTCCGCCTTTTTGGAGCAATGGAAATTCTTTTGAATCACCATAGCCATACCAAATCAATGGTTTTTGGGTTGGTGGCAAGTTTTTCAAACCGGTGTTATGGGGTGAAAGGTTCACAGGCTTAAGCGGATCAAATAACTCCCCTGACTTTTTTGTTTCGAAATCATAGGCTCTGTAAGGGCTATCATTTCCCGCAAAAATTGGCCATCCGTAAAAACCTGACTTTCGTGCCTGATTAAACTCTACATAACCTTCTGGCCCACGCTCAGGGTTTGCTTTGCCTGCATCAGGGCCAACTTCGCCCCAATACAAAAATCCTGTCGTTTTATCTACGGCTATCCGATAGGGATTCCTGTTACCCATTACATATATTTCAGGTCTTGTTTTATCCATGCCTTTCGGGAAAAGATTGCCTTCGGGTATGGTATAAGTGCCGTCTTTTTCAGGATGAATCCTTAAAATTTTGCCGCGTAAATCGTTGGTGTTTCCTGATGTGCTGAGTGCATCCCAACCTTGGCGGCCTTCTCTAAAATCAATAGGTGCATAGCCATCAGATGCAAAGGGGTTGGTATCGTCGCCGGTTGACAAAAACAAATTGCCTTTGGCATCCCAATCAATCGAACCACCTGTGTGACAGCATTCATCTCTCTTAGCATGTACTCTTAAAACAATTTTTTCAGTATCAAAAAGCACTGTATCTCTATTTTGGTCATAAACAAACCTCGACAAAAAGTTATCTTTGTGTTGGTCGGTTTCAGGAGAATAGTAGAAATAGAGCCAATTGTTCTTCTCAAAATCAGGATCTAAGCCTACGCCCATTAATCCGTACTCAAACTTCTTATACACGTTCATTTGACCTACCAATTTAGTAGCATTGGTCACTGGATTCCAAAGTTTAATAGCTCCTTTGCGTTCAACAAATATGACTTTACCATTTGGCATTACTGCCAACTCTGTTGGTTCGTCTAAGTTTTTCACCAAAGTAGTTTTAATGAAACGATTCTCTTCTGGTGCTCTTTGGGTACTAGCCTTTGTATAGTCTAGTTTTGTGGCCCAAGCCCATTTCAGACCCTCGCTGATGTGCTTAGTCATCAGCGGCTCACTGAAAGTTTCGGGTGTATGCCCAAAATTGGTATAAAAAGCCTTACCACCGTCAAACTCGTGGTACCACGACATCGGGTGAAAATCCCCCATCTGCCCTTCTTTGTAAGAGTTTTCATCCACTTTTACGAGAAACTTCAGAATGTCTTTTTTCAAGGATTTGAAGTCATAAAACTCGTCAGCACGTTCGAAAGTCTCAGGCAAATGAGCCGTGGAAGGGTGTGTTTTGTCCAAAACTGTCATTTTTCCGGTTTGAACATTAGAAACGTTGCGGCCCGGATGGCTTGCAAAATAACCACCCATAAGATCATTGTACCAAGGCCAAGTGTATTCGGTGTCAGATGCGGCATGAATACCCATATAACCTCCACCAGCTTGTATATATCGCTCAAAATCAGCCTGCTGGGCTGGATTTAAAATATCCCCAGTAGTATTGAGAAATACCACGGCATTGAATTTCTTTAAATTTTCTTCATTAAAATCTTCAGAGTTTTCAGAAAGTGTAACGTTAAAACCCGAATTCTTCCCTAAATTCTCAAAGAACGCTCTTCCTTCCTTGATAGAGGCATGCCTAAAACCCTCGGTTTTTGAAAATACCAAGATGCTATTTTGTTGGGCAATAACCTGAAATGTTGTAAATAATAGGAATAGTATAAGGTTGTTTTTCTTAGTCATAAATAAATGATAATTTTTAACAAATATATTCTAAAAAAGATTGAAAAGGCTCGTTTTGTGGCAAAAAAAAACCACCGAGTAAACTCAGTGGTCAATATATCTTCAAGAGCATTATTAGATAGACTCCTCTGTTTCTCTATATTTTATTACCAATTGATCATTTAAGAATTCTTCCAAAGCCACACTTGTTGGTTTTGGTTGTCTTTCATAAAACTTTGAGATTTCTATTTGCTCTCTGTTTTCAAAAATTTCCTCCAAATTGTCAACACTTGAGGCAAACTCGCTCAACTTTTGGGTCAACTCTTCTTTTGTCTTTATAGCAATTTGCTGAGCCCTTTTAGAAACTACAAATACTGATTCATAAACGTTACCCGTTTTTGCTGCTAAAACGTCAGTGTCACGAGTTACTATTGATGCGTTTACTGCCATGGTATATATTTTTTAAATTTAATTTTCGAGGTGCAAAAGTAATTTAAATTATTGAATAATAAGCACAAATGCTCAAGATTTCTCTTTTTCGGCCTGCTTTTTTGCTTCTTCAATCTCCTTTTCAATCTTCCCAACTTTTTCGAGGCCTTTAAGTGACTTATCGTAAATCTTTTCAAGCTCCTTTAAATATTTGCTATTGGGATATTTATCAATAAACTTTTCGTGTAGCGATACTGCCTCGTTATAACGCTCCTTCTGTTTGATAAAATAACTTACGTCCGACAACTCCTGTTGAGCCATAATCTGCAAATAACTCAATTCCTCATTGTATTTTGAATCTGGAAAATCCTTTCTGAAGTTTTCTACGCTCACTACAGTAGCTTTATAGTTACTTCTCCCCAAAAAGGATGGCTCCCGAGTTTTAAAGTATAGCTTGGCCTTTTCATACGCCTTCATTTCCAATCTAAACCTGAGGTCGTTCAAATCCTGCGTGCATTTTTTGGCATACTTACTATCTGGGTAAGTATTGATAAATGTCTGTAAAGCATCTATGGCTGTAAGTGTGTTGGTTTGGTCTAGATTATGCGGTGGTGCATCTTTAAACATCGAAAAAGCATACATATAGTAAGCCTCCTCCGCAAATTCACTGTTATTATAAGTAGCGTAGAAGGTTTTGAACAAATAGCTACTCATTTGGTAATTACTCTGATAATAATTACAATAAGCATTATAAAACTGAGCCCTCTCTGATGTACTGTCTCCTTTCAACAGTGGAGTTATCTCCTCCAACAAAACCCCAGCTTTGTAATACTCAGCGTTTTGATAATAACTAAGAGCCGCCTTGTATTTTTCTTCAACCGTACCTTTTTTCTGAAGTTTGTTAAATTTTTTGGAACAAGAAAGTTGGAATAAACTAATAGCTAGCAGAAATACAATAAATCTCACGTGTAATAATTTCATTTTACAAAATTACGAATTCTATCTTCAATAATAACGATAAAGAAAAGGAAAAATTGGATTAGGCGAGAAATTCGCCTTAATTGTGTCTAACTAAAAGCTTTTTGGTAGCTACTTTTTTGCCGTCGATAATTAGCTGATACATGTAGATACCCGATTCCCAAGAAGAAGTATTGATTCTCAGTTTATCATTACTTTTAGTAAGGGGATATTCTGCCAATTGCTTTCCAAGGAGATTAAAAAAAGAAACATTGGCGGCGGTGAAATTACCACTTACGGTGTAGTCTATGTAAGCAAAGTCGTTAGCAGGGTTGGGATAAATGTTAGAAACCGTAATTTTCTCAGCAAAGTTTTCCTGCACTTGGCTCACCACAACTCTTGCCTCCGTCTTTTTCGAATTATTGTTTATCAATAAATCTCTGTAAAACTGCGTGTAATTGTTTTTAGAGTTAAATGAAATGCCTTTTGAAAGTGAACTATTCTTGGCCAAAAGGCTATTGACAACAACAGCTTTTTTAGGAGATTGACCAATATTTAACCTCGACTCATCTTTTTGAGCAAACGCAACATTTGCGACCACAATGGCTGCAAAAAGAAGGATTGAAGTTTTAGATAAGATGTTCAACGATGTAAAGTTTTAGACAATAAATATTTATTTAACAAAAGTATAATAAAAAATTATATTCTTTAAGCTCTTAGACGTTATATTATGTTAAAAGGTTACATTCAAATTGGAAAAAAAATGAATTTATTGTCCTGTTAACAAAAAATTAACAAAAATCAGTGCAAAATATCTTTAGATAAGTAGGCCTTAACAAGATATTTTCCCGACTCTTGTGGCATGCCTGCCGCCCTCAAACTCAGTTTTTATAAAAGTTTTAGCAAATTCAAGTGCTTCGTCGGCCGAAATGAACCTTGCTGGCAAGCACATTACATTTGCGTCGTTATGCATTCTTATCAGTTCAACCACTTCTTTGTTCCATGCAAGACCCGCTCTAATGCCTTGATGTTTGTTTGCTGTCATGCATACGCCATTACCGCTTCCACAAATCAAAATACCCATGTCATATTTTCCATCTTCAATAGATTGAGCCAATGGATGGGCGGTATCGGGATAATCCACAGAGTCCGAAGTATAGGGCCCGAAGTCAGCAGTTTCGAAATTTTCAGACTGTAACCATTTTAAAATTAACTGTTTATACTCAAAACCCGCATGGTCTCCTGCGATTGCAATTCTTAATGACATTTCTAAGTTTTTTTGCAAAGATAATATTTTGGAAAGCTTTTTTTAGCAAAAAGAATAAAAATAGGCCTAGCATTTAAAACAAGTCCTTTGTCTTTTTGAGATTCATGCCACTTGGCCACCAAAACTAATTGCATTTTAAGCAAGCTATATCAATTGCTAATTCCATCCATCTTTGAGTAAAACCCAAAAAAAAAGTGAACCATTGCTAGTCCACTTTTTTCTATAAAACTTAAATATTTCTTATTTTGCCACCTCAATATTTGCTTCACGAGCATTGATAGTTTTTCCTTTCATACCGTCTATCACACGACTTACGTCTTTGTGAGCTACTTCTATAAAACTAAATTTATCGTACATGTCTATCTGACCTATCGCCTTTCCGGGTATTTTTGCTTCAGAAGCAATAGCACCTACAATGTGGTTTGGAGATACGTTATCTTTCCTTCCAAGGTTAAGAAACAATCTGGTCATACCCGCTTCGGCTACGCCTGTTGGAGCACCAGCACCAAACTCACGTCTTGGTCTTGGGCTATCAGAGCCTTCAAATCTGCTACGGCTTCTAGTAGCATCACCTCTACGCTCAAAACTTCCGTTTCTTTGCGAATCTCCACCTCTTTCAAATCCTCTGCCACCAGTAGGCCTTTCGTTTCTGCCACCAAATCTGCTTTCGGTTCTTCTGTCTGTTCCTCTTCCGCCATCGTCAGAAAGTTCATGGTCTTTAAAATTAGACTTTCTCACGGTACCTTGCTGCATTCGCATCAATGCAGAAACAATTTGGTGTGTTAGGAAACCTTCTTCTTTTAATTGATCCACTATACCTTCAAACGCTTCGTTGCCTTCTTCTTGAATGTTCGCTTTGATTTTCTCAACAAACTTGTTTTGACGAGCTTTCGTCATGTCAGCTTGTGTAGGTATTTGTCCTTGTGGAATGGCGGACTTGGTGTAGTTTTCCAAATCTCTCATCCTGTTGCGATCTCTTTTGCTGATAAACAAGAACGCTCTACCCAATTTACCCGCTCTACCTGTACGGCCGATACGGTGTACATAATACTCAAGGTCCATCGGAAGATCGAAATTGAAAACAGCATCTACACCGCTCACGTCGATACCTCTAGCGGCCACGTCTGTAGCGACCAATATTTTCGTATTTCCATTACGAAACTTGTTCATTACTTGATTTCTAGCTGTTTGGCGTAAATCTCCGTGCAAACCTTCGGCTGCATAGCCTTGTGCTTGTAGGTCTTCTACCAATTCATCAACTTTAGATTTGGTATTACAGAACACCAACATCAACTGCAAGTCATGAACGTCTATCAAACGTACCATCAATTCGAATTTAGCTTCTCTTTTAACTAAATAGTAAGCTTGATCGATATTTACGTTAGTGATCTCATTCTTAGTCACTTTGATAATCTCAGGATTCTTCTGGAATTTCTTGGTGATATTCAATATATCTTTCGACATGGTGGCCGAGAAAAGGACCGTTTGTCTTTCTTCTGGAGCGTGAGACAATATCTGCTCAATATCTTCTCTAAAGCCCATGTTCAACATTTCGTCTGCCTCATCCAAAATCACCATTGAAATGTTGTCTAATTTCAAAGTTTTCTTTTCGATGTGGTCCATAATTCTACCTGGCGTACCTACTACTATCTGCGTACCTCTTTTAAGGTTAGCAAATTGTCTTTCGTAAGACTCTCCACCGTAGATGGCTGTTACCAATAATCCTTTTTTAAATTTCGCTAGAGCAGTGATTTGCTCTTTTACTTGAAGGGCCAACTCTCTTGTTGGACACATAATCAATACTTGAGTAGCACGATTCTCCACATCAACGTGTTCGATGGCAGGAATTCCGAAAGCTGCGGTTTTACCTGTACCTGTTTGAGCTTGTCCAATAACGTCTCTACCTGATAAAACCACAGGAATAGCAGCTGCTTGAATAGGTGTTGTGTTCTCAAATCCCATTGCTTCCACTGCCTGGAGTATATACTCTGACACAGGGAAATCTGTAAACTTAACTGTTTGCATAAAATCTTTTTATCGGGCGTTTCGCTAACGACCGAATTTTTGAAATAATAAAATAAAATGAGGCGATTGCGATACGCCCTTACGTGAACATCACGGATTGTATCCGTTGCCTGCTCTGAAGGGAAAAATAAAAGGAGTCGAATTCCTTTTGCCATTTGCAGAGTCTCGAACGGATAGTTCGATTAAAAACGATGCAAAGGTACATAGAAGATTTTTCATGGCAATGTCTATGGTGGATTATTCTTGGAATAAGACAATTCTAGGATGGCATTATGATGTTTTGGCAACATAAACCTTATGAAAGCAATATACTGTTACACAAAGAAAGACACAAAGTCGCACAAAGAGTTTCAGATTCGAATTAAGATTCCAATAGTCAACATATCACTTATTAACATCAATTACCTCAGAAAATTTAAAACTAATTATATGTTCAATGGCTAGGATAATCATTCAGATTCCTTTTTTACTGAAAGATTTGCCTTTATATTTTGCGAAATTGTTTTATGTACTTTTATGATTGATGTAGTTGGTGCATTCAAGTAACAAATGCAACTTTACGCAGATTTTTTCAAAAACACTTCATACGGCGTCAAAT